>JAUWHQ010000007.1 GCA_030605805.1 Methanosarcinales archaeon
GATCCTGTGTATCACAGCAAGGATATGCGTATAGAGACTCATACTGTGATGGTTGTTCTTGGATATCTCCTGATATCGATATTCGGGCAATTCTCGGACGGCGGGAGATTAAGTATTCCTTTGGTGGGTTGAAGGAGACGATAAAGTCTGGGAACGTCGTGGAGGGCTTCTATGAACATGAGCGGCTGATGGATCGGTTGTATATCTGGAGACCGATCAAGCCTGAGCGTGATCTGGAGGCGATATTCAGGGAATTGAGGATCAAGGTGCCGATATTTGATGCAAAGGCGGTTGTACCTACAAATAACAGTTAGGCGGGTGCGGTGTCGGTGGGTGTCGATTTTGGGGATTCTTTGGCTGGAATTTTGTTAAGGTTGGGTTAAATGTGTGGATAGGGGTCGTTTTCTCGTTATTTTACAGTGGTTGAGGGCTCCGGTCGGTCGCATATATTCTTATATCAGGGCACCACCAACAAAAGAGTCATGGGAATGACCATCGCTGAAAAGATCCTCGCAACACATGCCAACCGGAACAGTGTATCGCCGAAGGAGATCGTGGATGCACGAATCGACTACGTCATGGTGAACGATGTGACCGGGCTTCCTGCGTTCGAGGTCTTCGAGGAGTTCGGGACCACGCCGATTCGCGAGAAGACTGTTTTGATCCAGGACCACTATGTGCCGAACAAGGATGTGGCGTCAGCCGAGCAGGCAAAGTCGATGCGTGAGTTCGCCAGAAAATACGCAATCAGAAAACATTTCGATGTCGGACGGAGCGGCGTCTGCCACCAGATCATGATCGAACACGGTTTTGCAGCGCCGGGCAGGCTGATCGTCGGCGCAGACTCGCATACATGCAGCTATGGTGCGCTCGGCGCACTCTCGACAGGAATCGGGTCATCGGAAGCCGCATCCGTGATGGCAACAGGAGAACTGTGGTTCCGGGTTCCTGAAAGCCAGAAGTTCACCGTTGACGGCGAATTGGGAAAGTATGTGATGGGAAAGGACATCATTCTACATATTATTGGGGATATTGGGGTTTCAGGATCGCTTTACAGGTCGATGGAGTTCTATGGCTCTGCGATCGTTTCGCTATCATTGTCCGACCGGATCACCATCTCGAACATGGCGATCGAGGCTGGCGCCAAATGCGGTATCATCCCGCCTGACGAGAAGGTCTTCGATCATCTCAAAGACCGCGTTATCGGCGAGTATTCTCCGGTCTACGCTGACAAAGACGCCGAATACGAGGATATCTTTGAGTACGATGCCGCGGAGATGGTGCCGATGGTCGCAAAGCCGCATCTTCCTGAGAACGTGATTCCAGCCTCCGAAATCGATGTGGAGATCGATCAGGCATATCTCGGCTCGTGCACCAACGGCAGAATCGAGGACCTGCGCTCTGCAGCGGCGGTACTTGCAGGCAAAAAAGTGCATCCGTTCGTCAGGATGATCGTGGTTCCGGCAAGCAGGAGCGTCTTTCTGGAGGCTCTTTCCGAGGGCTTGATCAAGGTGTTCATGGACGCAGATGCCTACGTCGCAGGACCGACATGCGGCGCATGCCTCGGCGGTTACATGGGCGTCCTTGCAGAGGGCGAGCGGTGCGTCAGCAGCACGAACCGCAACTTCATTGGCAGGATGGGGCACAAGGATTCGGAGGTCTATCTTGCAAACCCGGCAGTGGTTGCGGCAAGCGCGATAACAGGGCGGATAACCGATCCGGAGGATCTTAGTTGAGTTAGTTGAGTTAGTTGAGGTGGCAATCATGAAAAAGTACATCGAAGGCAGAGTGTGGCGATTTTCTGATAACGTGGACACCGACCAGATCATTCCGGCGAAATATCTTGTGACCGGCGACAGACGCGAACTTGCAAAGCATGCATTCGAGAATGTGAGACCCGAGTTCGCAGAAGATGTCCGGGAAGGCGATATCATTGTTGGCGGGAAGAATTTTGGCAGCGGATCCTCAAGAGAACATGCACCCCGGGCTCTTCTTGGCGCAGGGATCGCGTGCGTGATCGCACCGAGTTTCGCACGGATCTTTTACCGAAACAGCATCAATATCGGACTCCCGCTCGTTGAGTGTGATCTCGATGCAGGGGATGGCGATGTTCTTGTGGTTAATTTCGAGAATGGGAGGATCGTGAATATGAATACCAAGAGTGCGTACACCTTTCCGCCGCTGCCTGATTTCCTGATGAAACTGCTCGATGTCGGACTTATTGAGAATACGAAGAGGAAACTAAAAAGGTAGATGAACTGGGTAATAGGGTCATCCTGATCGTCTTTTCAATCTTTGGCATGAAAATGACTTAACCTCGTCGTATCTGCTTGCAGCAAGCGCACTTGCCAGCGAACACGCCACGATCCAAAATCCGGATCGAAGAGATCAGAACAGCTTCAGATGCGTCCCGATCCCCCTCTCGACCGCCTGCTGATAGACATGGTTTGCCGTCGAAACGTCCTGTATGGCAAGCCCTGTCGAGTCAAAGACCGTAACCTCAATATCACTGGTCCTTCCCGGCTTTATTCCTGCGACGACCTCGCCAAGCGTGCCATAGATGTCATCGACTGTTATTACGCCTTCTTCGAGCGGAACGTTGATCTCGCCGGAATGAGTCGCCTGCGCATGATCATCGATCACGATTCTGGACCGTTTGAGTATCATCGGATCAAGCTCCTCCTTGCCTGTTGCATCCGCGCCGATGGCGCTTACGTGCGTGCCCCCCCGCACCCAGTCGTCAGCCACGATCGGCTCTCTCACAGGTGTTGTTGTGACCAGTATGTCACAGTCACACACGTCCCTGATGCTCTCTGCAATCACGATGTCGCACCCGAGTCTCTTCATATCCTCTCTGAACCGGTTGCAGGTCGCAACGGAGCGGCTGATGACCTTAACGGTCTCAATTTCACGGACGAGAGAGATCGCCTGCAACTGGGTCCTTGCCTGCCGCCCAGCGCCGATCATACCGACGACTGTTGCATCGCGTCGTGCAAGATGATCCGCAGCCACACCCCCTGCAGCCCCGGTCCGCACATCTGTGAGGTATGTGCCATCCATCACAGCAAGAGGAGCACCGGTCTCAATCGAGTTCAGCACGACAACCGCCATCACAGTGGGTAGCCCTTTTGCCGGGTTATCTGGATGCACATTGACGATCTTCACACCCGCAATGCCCCCGCGCTCAAGATACGCGGGCATGGTGCGCAGATCCCCAGTTGGGAAGTATAGGTACGACTTTGCAGGCATCTGCACCCTCTCCATGCCATGCTCCCTGAACGCATCCTCAACCACGCCAAGCGCACTTCGCATGTCCAGCAGTTCACTCACGTCGTCTTCGGTCAGATACAGTAGCTCCATGTGGGTCATTGTTGCGGCGGAAGATGATAATTATTCCGTTAAGATTTTATCCGGTGTTTTCGTCCGACCCGAAATCTCAACAGGATGGAGTACACGAAAAACCAGGGGTTGCGCCAGCCAAATTATTCCATCGCAACCGGATAGTCCGGCACAGGCGAGAAGACCGCTGATCCAACGTGCACAACGATCCCATCTTTTGTGATATTATATGGTTTGATTTCGCGGGAGTGCTCCATACGTCTCATCTTCGAGACCTCGATTATCGTGGTTGTGGCATGGAGGTCACCGGCTCTCACCTGCCGGAGCGAGATCACGCCGTCTGATATATACTCAACCAAACCATATTTTGAACTGTACGGATCATTTTTGTCGGTTTCAGACGTGAATAAAGCGGTTATTCCACTTTCCTTCACCATCTGTGCAAAATTAAACAGATGGTTACGTCGCTCTGTATCGGTATCGAGTATCATCTCATACAGTGTTATAGGGTCAACCGCCAGTCTTTCAGCATTAAACGTTCTGAAAAGGTCTGGCAGTTCGTGTTCTATCCGTTCGATCGTTGATTTGATGTTCAGTGCGCTTAATTTAATCAGAATTAATTTTCCATCTTCGATATATTGTTTAAAGCCCCATCCAAACATCTCAGCAGTTTCAACAAGTTCTTCCTCGTCCTCTTCCAAACTCATATAAATACAATTGCTGCCGTTTGAGAGCCCGGCATGAGTAAACTGAAGCGCGAGCGTCGTTTTTCCGGTTCCAAACGAGCCAAGCGCGGTCACGATATGTCCTTCCGGTATACCGCCATTCAACATCAGATCCAGCCCGGTGATGCCAGTGTTCAACAGTTTTACATTACCCTCCACAGACTCTCTTTACGTTTGATACCTCAAAACCTTTTTGGACGCTGATCTGTGTCTCGAAGTTGACGATACTGTCCTGATCCAGCAGCGGCAGAACCCCCCTGAACTTTTTTATATGCATGAAACGCTGCCGCCTTGTTGCGCCGAGTTTGCCCCACTCAAAGACGAGCACCCCGTCCGCGCATTCAGCGAGTTCTTCCTGCTTGTTCCTGTCGATTATACCATCTCCCAGTATTGCATATACTATGCCGTTCCACCTCTTCGAGATTCTCTGTAGTCCGCGCAGGAACATGACCAGATCCTTCCATTTGAGATTCTCCAGGCAATACTGGGCAAGCGCGGTGAGCGAGTCGATGATGACGATGCTGTCCCTGGCATTTTCATCGAGATACTTGATCAGCGTTTCGATGAGGTTTGCATCTCCGTTCCATTTCAAGGAATCGAGTGAGATCTCCTTTCCTGTTGTCCATGACAATGGAACGGACGATCTGGCAAAATATGCACCCGAAAAGTCCTTAAACTCCATACAAGTTCTCAATGTGTCATAGTACTCGGGGAAAGAGAGTGCCAGTTCGTTCAGAACATCCTCCCTGGATTTTGTAAATGAGATGTAGCAGATTTTGTCTGGTGCGGCAGATCCGTTTGATAACAACCGTGCAGCAGACGTGTACACAAATTCAGCATCGCCTGCCCCCAACTCGCCAAGCAGCAAGACCAGTGAGCCTGCCGGAAAGCCGCCATCGATCATGGTATCAAGTGAATCAATCCCGGATGGGATTTTTTTAGGTGTTGTGGACGTATTCGATATCACCATGGTTCCCTCCTTTATCGTATATATTAGATGTTTACCGCATAACATATAAAGTTGTTGGTTTATCTCTAATTCCCATGAAATCATAGCAAATTACTATAACCATTCCGGCTGGTGGGGACTCAGGTGTCCCACGCACACACCTCCTGAGAAGAGAAACACATATATGCTGCCGCATCAAATGATTTAGTATAATGCCCAATCGATAGTCCACTATCTGGCTTATGTGGCTACCCGGGCATCATAGGGGTGGGAAAACGTGCCGGATGATCTAAAAGCCTCGAATTATGCAGAACCAGTTGTAGAGGTTGATGCGGAGAACGTTGAGAGATTACAGCTCGATACAGAAGAACCTCTCAATGGAAATGGGCACAACCGTATAGAATTGCTAAAAGAGAAGGTTAAAGAGGAATATGCGGACGTAAAAGACTATCTTAAGATTTTACTTAGAAAGAAATTAATTTTAGAACCTTATACCACAGAACAATTCGGCCCACTCGTGACATTCGATGGCATGGAAGGCTATAGCGAGGTGGAACGTTACTGGGTCGACAAACCTTATGCATTCGTATCGATACTCCTCCACGACCAGAGCCGCGATCACCTCTATTTTGTTGCCGAACCCGAGCTATCGATGTTTGAACGGATGCTGCTTGAAACGGTTTATGAGAACATCCTTGATACACTGACGCTCTATGATACATCGGAGGATCGGGTTAAAATCGATATTTTAGAGGAGAAGACGCTTGAACTCATCGACGGATACTCCGTGGATATAAGTATGCTTTCGTTGCATAAAATTCTTTATTACATCAAAAGAGACTACCTCGGTTACGAGAGGATCAATGCTCTGATGAGGGGCCCGCATATCGAAGATATATCATGCGACGGGGCGGGTGTGCCGGTCTTCCTGTACCACCGGAGATACCAGAACATACAGACAAATCTCCTGTTTGATGGCGATAGGCTCGATACATTCATACAGAGACTCGCCCAGGAGTGTGGCAAGCAGATATCCATAGGCGAGCCGCTGCTAAACTCCACACTGCCGGATGGCTCCCGGCTGAATGCAACATTAGGAAGGGAGATCACCTTCCGGGGCGGCTCGTTTACCATACGAAAATTCCGGGACAAGGCATTCACTCCTGCCGACCTGATCAAGAGCGGCACGTATTCTTCTGAGATGCTTGCGTACCTCTGGCTCGCAGTCGAGAATAATAAGAGCATGATCTTTGCAGGCGCAACAGCGGCAGGAAAGACATCGAGCCTGAATGCGGTATCCTTGTTCATCCCGCCGATGGCAAAGATCGTCAGCATCGAGGATACCCATGAACTGGTGTTGCATCACGCAAACTGGATCGGCAATATCACGCGTGAATCGTTCTCAAAGACGGCGAGTGTGCGTGACATCGACATGTTTGAACTGCTGCGGCAGGCACTGCGCCAGCGCCCTGAATTCATAATCGTGGGCGAGATCAGGGGACCGGAGGCTCTGACGCTCTTCCAGGCGATGTCCACCGGACATACGACATATTCCACGATGCATGCCGATTCCGTGCATACGGTGATCAGCCGGCTCGAAGGCGAGCCGATAAACGTTCCAAGGGTGATGATTCAGGCACTTGATATTCTCTGCATCCAGACACTGGTACATCTCGGTGGGGAGAGGGTCCGCCGCGTGGATATGCTGGTGGAGTTCATGGGACTCGATCCGCAGACCGGGGATCTGAGATTCAATGATCTCTACCGGTGGGATCCGAAGACTGACATATTCAAGGGCGGCGGTAGCTCGTCGGTGTTAAACGCAATCATGGCAAGGCGCGGATGGGACGAGTTGAAACTGCGATTTGAGATCGAGAACAGGGAGAAGATCCTCAGGTACATGGTTGACAGGGATCTGGATGAGTACGATATCGTTTCCCTGATACAGAGATACTACATCGATCCCGGGAATGTCATGAACGAGGTGGAAAAAGGTATCTATGAAACTGATTCATAAGATAGCGTTTGCAATCTATGGAAGACGCGTAAGAAATAACGAGAAGACTTATGCAGATACCCGTGCAGCGCTCGAACAGGCACACATCCCGCTGCCTTATGACATATACATAAGCACTGCATACCTCTATGCGCACCTGCTCGGGATTATCGGCGCTGTTCTCGGTTATCTCATTGCCCCAATAGCGTACCGCCTCTGTAAGACCCTGATAGATTCCAGGCAGTTTGTATCACCTGTCGAAATAGGGGGCATTTCAGGATACTGGGAGGTTGCATCCGCTGTATTTTTAACCGTACTCATCGCGACTCTTCTGGGTGCTATTTCGTATTACCTGATGCTTGCATACCCGTATCTGCTCGCATCAACAAGGAAGACCAAGATCGATCTGACACTTCCACATGCTGTGGCATACATGCATGCATTGAGTAAAGGTGGCTTGAGCCTGATCTCGATCTTTGAGTCGTTGAGCGAGCACACAAACGTATACGGGGAGGCGGCTGAGGAGATCGCATACATCGTGATGGATACGAAGTATCACGGGACTGATCTGATAACATCGCTCAAGGCGGCTGCCGTTGGAACCCGGTCAGAAAAATTCAGGGATTTTCTTGATAACTTAATCTCAGTCGTCGAGACCGGCGGGGATATGGAATCCTTCTTTGGCGGCATGGTAGATCATTACCAGCGTTCTGCTGCGGCGGAGCAGAGCAGCTATCTTGAAATGCTCGCGATGGTTGCGGAAACATACATAACGGTCTTTGTCGCAGGACCTCTGTTTCTGATAACCATCCTGATAGTTATGGGCATGATGGGACCAGGGAGCCTGCTTGCGCTCAAACTCGTAATCTATGTCATGATCCCACTGAGTGCAGCCGCATTCGCTGTTCTACTGAGCATAATAGCTGTCGGCAGTGACACGAAGATGGTCAGGATATACACTGAGACAAGAAGAATCAAACAGTACGATGATGTGAGAACAACGATCATCGAAGATGACGAGAGGATGCTTCGCAGATTGATGCGGTCGCTGCGATGGACGAGTGTGATCGAAAGTAGGAAAAACCCGCTGAAACCATTTTACTCTGATCCGGCAGGAACGTTTTATCTCTCTGTGCCTGCAGCCTTAATCCTTCTTGGCTACACCGCGTATTACGGGCAGGGACTGACAGTTGATCGTCTCGATGATGCGATCGTTGCAGGTCTGTTGATCGTACTCGTACCGTTTCTCTTCTTTTATGAGATGCAGAGAAGGAGAATCCGGCAGATAGAGGATTCTGTTCCTGGTTTTCTTCGCAAACTGGCGGTTGTCAATGATGTGGGGATGCCGCTTACCGCTGCGATCAAAAAGATCTCAGAGGTGAATCTGGGGGTACTTAGCACCGAGGTCAAGCTCATGCGAAAGGATATAGAGTGGAGCCACAGTACCACTGACTCGCTTGTGAAATTCGAGCGGCGCGTCAGGACCATCGCAATCTCGCGAATCGTCACACTCATCACAAAGGCGAGTGAGTCGACCGGCAACATCAAGGAGACGCTCCGCATTGCAGCAAGCGATGCTGCACTGGCAGAGAAGTTGAGACGCGAGAAATTCACAAGCATGTTCTCCTACCTGGTAATCGTATACATATCATTCGCGGTGTTCTTGCTCGTGCTCTACGTCTTCGCCACGATGTTTCTACCAGTGGTACCATCGCAGACAGCAGGAGGAAGCGGCATGCTCTCGCTTGATGTAAACACGCGCGAATACACAGCGCTCTTCATGCATGCTGCGATGATACAGGGGTTCTTCTCCGGAATAATAGCCGGACAGATGACTGGTGAGAGTGTATGCACCGGTCTCAAGCACGCTGTTGCAATGCTTACGGTTGCGTACCTGCTCTTCACAGTATTTGTTGGGTGAATAAATATGAAACCAGAACTAACTAAAGATGAAAGTGCGGTATCAGAAGTGATCGGAGCCCTGATGATCTTTGGGATCATCGTTGGTCTTATCGGCATCATGCAGTCGAGTCAGGTACCTGTTTGGAACGCTGCGGTGGAGCAGGACCATTTCGATCGGGTTTGCAGCGACTTTGTCAAACTCAGGGCAGACATCGAGGACGCTGAGAAACTCAAGATTCCGAAATCCAGTGATCTGCAGATGGGTGTAAGGTATCCTGAGCGATTCATCTTCAGAAATCCAGGGGTAGGAGCGTCTGGCACCATAACAACGTACCCGTTGAACGTCAATGTGAGTTACAGCACCAGATCCGGTTTGAGATGGCAGAACTACACATCAGCAGGGATTGTTTATGAGATGCACGGGACATCAGAATCGCCCATGCTCGTCTATGAACACGGATTGATCATCAAGGATTACGGGGGTGCGAATATAACAGAGGATGAGCAGTCCCTGATAGCGGGAGGGGAAGTATTCATACCGATCGTGCTCTGGGGCGATTATTCATTTTCTTCGATGGACGCCCAGACATTCAACATGCTGCCTGTCCCACAAGGCGACTGCACATCTGCGAGCTTTTCGCGCATGAATGTAACGCTTGAGACGCGGTATCCGGATATCTGGAATAAATCGCTAAGTAGTTCGAGTTTTGCTGATGTCAGCGGCGATACGATAAATATCACGAATATTCCTGGCAGGAGGCTTAGACTGCCGTCCAATGATACGAGCGGCTCCACACAGAAGCAATTCTACGTTGGTATGATCACGGTTGATGCCTCAACTGCGACCCGCGGTCCGACCGGTCCTGATGGGATCGATGTGTGGGCAGAGGGTCAGGGGCGGCTGGATATTCCGGGAAGC
>JAUWHQ010000144.1 GCA_030605805.1 Methanosarcinales archaeon
CTGGAATCGGAAGACGGGCGAGGTAAGGGTCAGCCGGAGCGATCTACGCGGCGTTACGGTCGATGTCGGTGGAACCCCGGACCTCGTGCCGACGCTTGCGGTGCTCGGAGCATGCGCATCAGGCGAGATGCGGATCGTGAACGCGTCGCATGTCAGATACAAGGAGACCGACCGGCTCCATGCGATGGCTGTGGAACTTGCGAAGATGGGTGTTTCTATCGTCGAGAAGGAGGACGAACTCGTGATTCGTGGCGGTGAGGTTCGGGGCGCAGTGTTGCACGGCTGGCATGATCACAGAATCGTGATGGCGCTTGCTGTTGCAGGGCTGGTGGCTGGCGATACAGAGATCGATACCGCGGAGTCGGTTGCGGTCTCGTATCCTGGGTTTGCCCGGGATATGCGGCGGCTGGGCGGGGAGATGCGGTAGATCAATCACCACCAAAAAAAATTCCTCCTCTGCCAATCCTTGAGCAAGCAAACCGCTTTTGCGCAACCCAGCAATCTGGCAAAGGTATTTGGAGAGAATGCACACAGGCTGCCGAAGGAGGTGCTCGAATACGATTGGGCAAAGATATTAAGGGGTAAGCGCACAGGCGGATATCATGGGGTGCTTAACCAAAGCCACGCATGAATGCATATCAGACCGTTCTAACATCGACCAATCCAGTGCAATCCTTTAATGCCTCTGCCCCGGGCATCAGGACTGCCAAAAACTTTACAATCCTGCCGACCCAAAAGCATACGAGAGATATGGATATCCTGACAAACAGCCACATACAACTCATCGATATCACCACGTCCCTGAATCAGGAGATCGCAGATACCGGAACAAAGACCGGTGTGTGCCTCGTATACACCCCACACACCACAACCGCAATCATCATCAACGAGAACGAGACCGGTCTTAAGGAAGATATATTAAAATTGTTAAATACTATCATTCCACAGGCTAAGTATGCTCATGACCGGGTCGATAACAACGCACGCTCACATCTGCAGGCGATTGTGCTTGGAAATAATGCATATATACCGATCGAGGATGGGCGGCTGGCTCTTGGCACATGGCAGAGCGTTTTTTTCGTGGAACTGGACGGTCCGAGAAGACGCAGGCTCATAGTGAGGATTATCGAGACAACCAGACGAACATAATTTTGTTTACTGCTGTAATATGAATTATAATACCATTACCAGCCTCATTGGCTCGGTACTGAGATTCGTCGGGATGGCGATGCTGGTCCCGCTCGTGGTTGCCCTCATCTATGGTGAGGATTGTGATCCGTTTCTGATATCAGCCGTCATAACGTTCATTGTTGGCATCGCTCTCGGTCTGAAAACTTATGAAATCGACGATCTTCCCATAAAAGAGAGTTTTGCCATCGTCTCACTCGGTTGGTTCACAGTAGCACTATTTGGAGCACTGCCGTACGTGTTCAGCGAAATCCACCCACTGGATGCACTCTTCGAGTCGATGGCAGGGTTCACAACCACCGGCTCGACCATACTGCCTGATATCGAGGCACACTCAAGGAGTCTGCTCTTCTGGCGCAGCTTCACCCAGTGGCTCGGCGGCATGGGGATCGTTGTGCTCTTCATTGCGATCCTCCCAAAGCTTGCGGTGGCAGGGCGCGACCTGTTCCGCGCCGAGGTGCCTGACCCGATCGGTGATAAACTGAGACCGAGACTCGGACAGTCTGCAAAGATCCTCTGGTCGGTCTATGTGATGCTTTCCGTCGCCGAGGCGGTCGCGCTCTGGATCAGCGGAATGGGCGTGTATGATGCGCTGTGTACCACATTCAGCACGATGTCAACAGGCGGCTTCTCGCCGCACTCGGAGAGCATCGCATTCTTTGGCAGCCCGGCAATCGAGCTTATCGTGATCTTTTTTATGGTCGTTGCGGGCGCCAACTTTGCGCTGCACTTCTGGTTGCTGCGCGGCGAGCAAAAACGCCTGCTCCGCGACCCTGAGTTCAGGCTATATCTCTGCATCATCTCGTGCGCTACGCTGCTGATCACGATCATGCTGTGGCGCAGCAGTGGAATCCACTCGATCCGGCTGGCGTTGTTCCAGGTGGTCTCGATCCACACAGGCACCGGATTTACGACCGCAAATTTCGATACATGGTCCAGCACCGCCAGAATGATCTTGTTCGTGCTCATGTTTTTTGGAGGATGCGCCGGATCAACGACCGGTGGAATCAAGGTCGTCCGAATACTGCTGCTTGCCAAATACGGGTATCGGGAATTGTTCAGGTCGCTTCATCCGAAAGCGATCCTGCCTGTCCGGCTCGGTAGGAAGATGGTGCCGCAGAATGTCATGGAATCGATATTGTCATTTTTTATTTTGTATATTTTCATATTCGTGATTGCTTCGCTGATCATGAGTGCTCTGGGCATGGATGTCATCAGCGCAACGAGTGCTGCCGCAACCACACTCGGAAACGTCGGACCCGGCTTCAACCTGATCGGTCCGGCTATGCACTTTGGGGATGTTCACCCGATCGGGAAGCTGGTGCTGATTCTCTGCATGTGGATCGGCAGGCTCGAGATCTACACGGTGGTGGTGCTGCTGATTCCCGAATTCTGGAAGAAATGAGTAACTATATAACCCCTTGCACAGATGTTTTGCTGATGCTTGATGCCGAGGTAGCCAAGCGGACTACGGCGCCGGTCTTGAAATCCATCGTCCTCAAACTCGGTGGTTCAAGACAACCGGTGGTGCATGTCACCGCGTGAGTTCGAATCTCACCCTCGGCGTGCATTATAAAACACGGTTCCATGTCCCGGAATGATGTAATCAGCAAGTTCGCAGATCGTCTGCTGGCTCCGGATCGAGTGCTCTGTAGAGAAGAAATCCGAATTATAATCCCAGAATTTGTTTTGCAGGTAATATGAATGCGATACGATGGCATCACCCGCAACAACGATGCACGGGCTTTTGATCACTACGGAATGCCCAATAAAACCGCCCGACTCCTGGTACACGATGTCGTCCATCGTTAAAACGAGTGACGCGTGGTTCTCTGTGTGTCCGGGTGTTGCAAGCACCATGACGCCTTCTGCGATCTCCTCGCGGTCACCAACCTCGCGGCACCTGAAACCGAGCCTGCGGTGTGCATGGTGTGCCATAATCTCAGCATCCTCAAAGACATCGAGATTTCCGAAGTGGTCACGATGCCAGTGCGTGATAAAGACCGAATCGATGTCTTCCGGAGTGATCCGGTGATGTTTCAGCGAATTTATCAGATTCTCTCTATTTGTTTCGGAGTTCTTCCCTCCAAAATTATCCTCGTAGTCAAATCCTGTATCCACGATGATATTTCGATCATCTGTCTCGATATATACGACATTTGAGCCTGTGCCGATGCCGCAGAAGTACTTCATGATCCTTATCTCGGGATCGGGCTTTTCGAATGCCTCAAACGCCAGTGTGCCGATCTTGACCAGCTTTACTTTCCGTATCGCCATGGCATATCACCCCAGTCATCAACATGGTTGCATGTACAGACCCTGCACCATCTTATGATGCTCAAATAACATAACATGCCACCATGACTCGCATCATTGTAATCTCGGATACGCACGACCACGAGCTGCCAGATAACCTGATCAGTCTGCTGAAAGGCACAGATATGATCGTGCATGCCGGAGATTTCACATCGGCGTCGTGCTATGACTATCTGGGGGGTCTAAATGAGATGGTCGCAGTTCATGGCAACTCTGACTGCGCAGAGCTGAGAAGGCTTCTGCCTGAGCGAGCCGTATTCACAGTGGAAGATATCACGATCGGAATGGTTCACGAGGGGCAGTTATCAACAGGCGACACCAGCGGGCTGTGGTACCTTGCAAAGGAACTCGACGTCGATGTGCTGATCGTCGGGCACATCCATACCCCGTTCATCAAGCAGTCTGATGTACTGATCGCATGTCCGGGCAGCCCGACTGTGCCGAGACTGGCAGATAAGACTGCAATCGAACTGGTGATCGATGGGAGCCGGGTTCACGGACAGATCATCTCGCTCGGGGCTGGAGCGTGTTTTTTGTGATGCGGATGACTGGGGCACAGGGTCTGCGCTTAGTACATGTCAGGGGGTAAATTGTGGATAAAATCAGTGTAAATCCATGCCTAAAAATCATATCAGACACTGATTAACGAAGATTATACCCGGCACCAGCATAAACTGTGCTTTGTGTAATGGCTGATCTGACCATGAATGCGCAGCAACCAATGCCCACGATGCCCATACAATATGATCGCCAAACAGAAAGACTTTTGGTATCCGCTTCAAATTAGAGGGTAACTGGCACCATTTTAAGATCAAAGGCATGGTCGCCGACCAGAAGGATTTTTGGCTCTTTGGTAATTTGCGTTACATAGATCTCACTAATAAATAAAGTAAATGAGAAATATCTAAATTATAGTGACTTTTCACTACTTTCCAATTATCATTCCTCTCATTAGTTCTATTAACCGCGGATGCACGCAGATAAACGCAGATACCCGGTTTACAAATCTGCGTTCATCTGCGGTTCATTATATGTTTCAACTGGCGGGAAGAACTCTGCAAAACCGATCCCGAGTGCCTGAATAGATGGTCAATCCGATAGGGCGCGGGTGGGACTGCAACGCGAGATACCAAAGACCCGGATTTTTATTCTTTGCGTCTTTGCGTTCTTGTTTTCCAATTTAACGCAAAGGCGCAAAGGCGCAGAGACGCGAAGGGTGTTGTTAATCGTTGTCTTCACGTCTTTCGCGTGTGTTCTCGCATCCAACCGACCATTACAATTTTACCCTGCTTTTTGAAGTGGATACGACTTTTGTTCTTTGCGTCGTCGCGTCTTTGCGTTCTCGATTTAACGCAATGACGCTATGGCGCAAAGATTGAATAAATCTCTCCTTTCAGCATCTTTTGAAAACCACAGAATCCATCAGAATCAGCCGATTGTCAGCTTTTCCACGAATCCGCGCCCCCGAGCACGAGTTTCAGGCGTGTTTCAATTCAACTAACTTAAGCGACAGCCCTTTTATGCAATCGTCGGGCGCACTCCCGATTACATCAGAGATTGTGCATTTGTCACCGAACTCCAGCCCGACCGGGTGGCACATATCATACATGTCACATTCGCTTTTCTTGCAGGAAGGGGGTTCAAAAACAATCTTTGAGCCTTTGAATGCTTTCTTTGATTCGATTGCGGAAATGGTTGGAGATTCCACAACCTCCACGGCTTGCACGCCCCCATCATGCACCTGACAGTTGTGCGTGGTTGTGGTTCTGATATTTACGATCCGGTATTTTCTTCCGCCAGACAGGTTCATACAACTGTTCCTGAATCTGCATTCCTCGCATTCCGGTGCCGATCCCTTGTATATGAATTCGGTGCCGATCTTTGCAAGGCGTACCCCTATGAGCGTGATGGTGGTGTTCAGTTCCATTATTTTTTCACCTTTTGACTGATGTGATCACCAAGTATTAAAGTCTTGACCCGAAATTGAGACATGAGACCAACATACGTATTCGTGCAGGTCCACACATACCTATATGACGATATATTCAAGAGAACAGATACCATGCAAGCAGAGATTAGAGATATTATATATAAATATTATATATACCCGTTCCTGAATGATACGGGCTACAACATAGTAAACACCATCACATGGGCACTGGTACTCGGCGTCTGCATCTTTGGCGTGCAGAGGATGCTTCGGCACCTGAACATCGTAATCGACCGGCAGTTCATTATCGGGGTTGTGTGCTACGTGCTCTTCGGATCAAGCCTCCGCGCACTTGAGGACGCGGATATGTTCGCGCCACCACTCGATCACCTGTTTGTGACGCCGGTTATATATTTTGTTGTATTTTTTGTGACCGTAATATCGCTTGCCGTATCGCTCCGGATCTATCATGAACGATACCATGTCGTGTTCTCCGGCGTCGGGCTATTCCTTGCTTTTGTAAATATCTGCGCGCTGCTGTGGTACGAGGGCATCACAAATCCGGCGGAAGCGTTACTGATCGCGATGCTCACCTCTCTGATCACAGCAACGATCTATCTCTCTGCCCGGCGCATGAATACCCGGTTCCTGTCAGATAGATTCAACATCGCAATCCTTGGATCGCATCTCTTTGACGCATCCTCAACCACCGTCGGCATCGATCTGCTCAACTATCACGGCAAGCATGTCGTGGAGAACTACCTGATAGGCATTACAGGCACGGGCGCGGTGATGTATCCGCTGAAGCTGCTCGTCTTCATACCCATCCTTTACCTAATCGACAGCGATTTCGACGATGCCGAACTCCGGGACCTGCTGAAGCTCACGATCCTTGTGCTCGGGCTATCTCCTGCCTGTAGAAACACGCTGAGCATTCTATTCGGGGTGTGATGCAATTGAACTCGCCTGGAGAATCCGGAGAATACGAATGCAGAGAGTACAGGGAATACAGGGAATACGGAAAGTACATAGTGGCAATCACACTGATCTTCGCAGCCTCGCTGATAGCCGGATACTGCTACGCTGTTCTAAATCCAACCGAATCTGCGAGGTTTATGGAGGAGATTCGTGCCGAATTCGGGTGGCTCGTGGACCTGAGCCCGCTCCAGATATTCCTTGTCATATTCCTGAACAACGCGATCAAGGCTCTCCTTGTGATAATATTCGGGCTGCTGATCGTTATTCCGGCAGGATTTGTCGCGTACAACGGATGGGTTCTTGGCATCGTGATCTGCGAGGAAGCGCGCACATCAGGCTATCTGTCCGTGGTGGCAGGAATCCTGCCGCATGGCATCATCGAACTCCCGATGATCATTGTGAGCGCGGCTCTTGGCACGCGGCTCGGGGTGATGGCTTTTTCGAGGATGAACGGGACGATTTCCAGTAAAGACATACTATCCGAGATCAAACGATCGGTAAACTTCTATTTACGGTGGATTCTTCCGCTCCTCTTCATCGCAGCCCTGATCGAGACGTTTATCACACCGGTCGTGCTGCATCTGATCAGAGGGTAGGAATTTGCCAGAGGGTTGGTGGACCGCACTCGTCAAGCCTAATCCGGAATTATGACATTTTCTATCACATTTAGGGTCCGCCCCGATGATTTTAGCGCATCTTCGCTCCGGGAAGCCCGGCTCTCGCACCAACCACTTCTACGCACCTTGCAGCAACCCGGTTTCCAAGACGACCGCACTCGTCAAGCGGTCTGCCATTCAGGTGCCCGCAGAGAAACCCGGCGCAGAACGCATCCCCTGCGCCAGTCGTGTCAACAACCCTTGCGCCATACCCGGGAACGGCAGTCTCCGCGTCCGGTGTGCGGATGTAGCAGCCGTCTCGCCCGAGCGTTACGACAACAACCGCTGCTCCGATCTCGCTTAACCTCTCTGCGCCGTTCCTGTAACCTGCTCCAGTCAACATCTCGATTTCGTCACGGTTCAGGAAGATGATCCCGGTCTGCGAGATGATCTCATGCAGCGCATCGATGCCTTTCTGTGCATAGAGCATCCCTGGAGCAAAGGATATCCTGACTTCTGACTCCTCCAAAATACTCTTTTGCATCTCAAATTGTTTTTCCCCGGCAAAGGATGATAAATGCAGGTATTTCGCGCTTTTTGCATAAGACAGGTTCTCTGGAGTCATAGAGAGCGCGTCATTCACACCGGAGTGCACATACATGGAGCGCTCGCCATTCCTGTCAACAAGCACGATCGCGATGCCGGTTCTGCCCGGTCCGATCCCGATTCCTTGTGTGTCCACTCCCTCGTTCTCCATCTCCAGGCGCAAGCGTACGCCATCGGCATCATCGCCGACCATCCCGATGAAGCCTGTTTGTATGCCGAGTCTGGCAAGACCGACGATGGTGTTTGCAGCAGAGCCACCTGGCTGCTCGCTGACTTCATCGACCCGGATCTCCTCGCCCGGCTCTGCGATGCGCTCGACAAGATAGAGCCGGTCCATGTTCAGTGCGCCGATGCCGATGATCTCAACCATGCATCATCTCCATGATCGCTTCTGATATTCCCGTAATAATGAACTGCACGGCAATGGATGTTAATAATAGCCCCATGAGCCTCATGATGACCTTTGTGCCTGTGGTGCCAAGTAGTTTGAACACGAATGCTGATTTCACAAGTATAATGTATGAAATCGCGAACACGAGTATGATGTTAGCGAAAAGAATTATTATATCGATAAAATTCTTTGCCTGATTGAAAAGAACGATGCTCATGGTGATGGCACCGGGACCCGCAAGAAGCGGGATTGCCAGTGGCATAACAACGATATCCTCCCTTGACATGGCATCCCTCTTCTCTTCCTTCGTGCTTTCTGTCCTTGTTTTCGTCCCAAATAGCATCTCTATGGCGATGATGAAGAGCAGGATCCCGCCTGCAATCCGAAACGAGTATAGATTGATGCCAAATAACCTGAATATGTGATTGCCGCCGATGGTGAAGATGATAGTCACAGTCATTGCGATGATTACCGCTCTTCTGATCATCTGGCTCCGATTTTTAACATAATACATCTCGAGCAGTGACTGAAAAACAGGAACATTGCCGATGGGATCCACTATCAGAAACATCGCAACGAATGAGTAAATAGCGTAATTGAGATCGATCATGCTTTGCTGAGCGCAACCATCATCTCATGCAGAAATGCATCTGCCCCCCCTCTCGGATAGCCACCGATACGATGCACCTCTGTCCCATCCGAACGAAGAAACACGACCGCTGGCACCCCGCCCTGAGGATTGTATCTTGCAGCGAGAGTACGCTCTTTATCAGCATTGATCTTTATGCACACGAATTCATCTGCCACTTCGATCACGTCAGAATCTACGTATATAACTCTATCCAGTTCCTTGCACCACGTACACCAGCCGGCATACACATCGATCATCACAGGCTTCTTCTGCTCCTGCGCGATTCCCATTCCCTCCTCATAAGAATACCATGCGATCTCAGCGCCTTCTGCCCCTGCACCCCCATCTGCGGCTTGCGGCACATCAGTCGGCGTGGAGTTGATGCACCCGCAGACGCCACACGCAACCAGCAGCAGCAAGATAAATATTGTTTTATTTCTATTCACAGTATCACCCTGTTATTATCGATGCATCATCCGTCTATTCTCTGTTAATCGCGATCGGTTCCAGGCACCTTGTGTTTCTTTCGCGAATCATTGCTCACGTTCCATTAACCTTATCCCTATAAAAATCTACATACCACTGTATGGCTACGGACGGGGCTTGACATGAAC
>JAUWHQ010000219.1 GCA_030605805.1 Methanosarcinales archaeon
CACTCGGGCTCTGCGATGCTGCCGATGCGATCGAACTGAACCTGAGCTGCCCACATGCGGATCGATACGGAGCCTCTGTTGGTATCGATCCTTCTCTTGTCAGGGAGATCACATCAGCGGTCAAAGAGGCGGTTGATATCCCTGTATGGGCAAAACTGACGCCAAATGTCACAGACATCACAGAGATCGGACTTGCCGCACAGGAGGGCGGCGCGGATGCTGTGGTTGCCATCAATACCGTGCGGGCGATGGCTATTGATGTTGAATCCGGGTTCCCGATCCTTGGCAACCGGTTCGGCGGGCTTTCAGGAACTGCGATCAAGCCGATCGCTGTAAAATGTGTGTATGACCTCTATGGCGCGCTCGATATCCCGGTCATCGGAGTTGGCGGAATCTCGTGCTGGCAGGACGCGATCGAGATGATACTTGCGGGTGCAAGCGCAGTGCAGATCGGATCTGCCGTACATACCAGTCTTTCAGTCTTTGCAGAGGTTGCGGACGGGATCAGGGATTACTGCCAGGCGCATGGCTGTGAGGTCGAGGATGTCTGCGGGATGGCGCACAGGGTCGGTGTGGCATAAAAATAAGAAAATAAAATGGGGCTGGTGCGATTCGAACGCACGATCGACGGGTCTCTCCGAACCCTCGAAGGTCGAGGAGGGCACATCAGTGCTCCAACGGTTCCTCACACGCCCGCCCCGTCGAGCAGGCATCAGTAGACCCGTTGCTCATCATTTATCCGCTGGAGCCCGTCGCCATACCTGGCTAGGCCACAGCCCCTTATGGGCCCGATGCGATTCGAACGCATGATCCCCGCCGTGTAAAGGCGATGTCATAACCGACTAGACCACGGGCCCGTCTGCCTTGCGTCGGTCGTTTGCGCTTGTGTAACCGAAGCGTGGTTATGCCTCATAAAATATTCGGTTAAGAGAGGCTGTCAGGCAACGGCTTACCAACCCCGGGGTCTTCTGATATTTGGATCTGCACAGATTCCATCTTCATGTACGGTGATAAATAATATTTGTACCTCAATGACGACGAACAGGTGCAACATTACCAGAAAGCATCCGGCAACTACGGTTTAAATATCTTGCACCGCAATATGTAGGTTGAGGTACTGCGCGTGAAAGCCCACGAAAAACTGCGCAAACTAAATATCGAGTATATCGAACAGTGGGTGCCGTATAGCATTCTCATCGGACTGTTTGCGGGCGCAGGCGCGGTATTCTTCTATACGCTCCTGTCGATCACATCACACTACCTGCTCGGAGGTATCGGGCATTACTATGCGAGTCCGGCAGGTGGTGAACAGGGATTGCTGCCGATACCAGAGGGTGTCGTGTCGCCCGGTCTGCTCACAGACCCGCACACATGGATTCTTGTGCTGCTGCCAGCGATCGGCGGGCTTGTGGCTGGTATTATCATATACACGTACGCTCCCGAGGCGGAAGGTCATGGAACCGATGCCGTGATCGATGCGTACCATCAGAACCAGGGGACCATCAGGAAACGCGTGCCGATCGTCAAGGCGATCTCGTCCGCGATCACCATCGGCACCGGCGGGAGTGCGGGCAGGGAGGGACCGATCGCGCAGATCGGCGCAGGTTTCGGGACGTATCTTGCAGACCGATTGAAACTCGATGACAGCGCCCGGAGGATGATGCTGATATGCGGCGCGGCAGGCGGCATAGGCTCCATCTTCCGCGCACCATTCGGAGGCGCGTTGTTCGCAATCAGCGTTTTATACAGAAAAGATTCGGAATTCGAGTCGCTTGTTCCGGCATTCATCTCATCCATCACCGCATATTCGGTCTTCTGCTCGGTCTTTGGCTGGGGCTCCCTGTTTACGACTCCCGAGTACACATTCACTCACCCGGTCGAACTGGTCTTTGACGCGGTTCTCGGCTTGCTTTGCGGTCTGGTCGGCATCGGATTCATCAAGATATTCTACGGGATGCGGGATATGTTCAGAAGAGCGAATATAAAGAATTATCACAAACCCGCGATCGGGGGTCTTCTGCTCGGCATCCTTGCCCTGCTGCTCCAGCAGACATGCGGAGTAGGCTACATGGTCTTTGGGATGGGGTACGGCATCATACAATCCGCAATCAATGGGGAACTGGTGCTGGGGGTTATGGTGCTGCTCGTCATCGCCAAGATCCTTGCGACATCGTTCACCATCAGTTCCGGCGGCAGCGGTGGCGTCTTCGCACCATCGCTCGTGATCGGCGCCGTACTCGGCGGCGCATTCGGTATACTGGCGAATGCAGCGTTTCCCGGGATCATCGGTGAGATGCAGGCTACCTCGTTCGTTCTCATCGGCATGGCGGCGATGCTTTCCGGTGTTGCGAATGTTCCGATCGCTGCGATTGTGATGGTCTCTGAACTGACAGGAAACTACAACCTGCTGCCGCCGCTGATGTTTGCCTCGACCCTTGCGTATCTCGTGGCAAGTGGCTGGACGATCTATGAAAAGCAGGTCTCTGCGAGGGTGGATTCGCCAGCACACCGCGAGGAACTGACCATCGATGTTCTTGAGACCGCATTTGTGCGCGATGCCATGTCTGTCGAGATCATGCCGGTGCACCCGCCAAACAGTGTTCAGACGGTGCTGAATCTGATCTACAAATATGGACACATCGGGTACCCTGTGCTCGATGACGACCGTCTTGTCGGGATCGTGACATTCAAGGATGCCGAACGTGTTCCTCGGGAGGATCGTGAATGGGTGCTCGTCAGAGAGGTCATGACCACACCGCCGATCGTGACATATCCTGATGAATCGCTTGAGGATGCGCTGCGCAAACTGGTCTTAAACGACATCGGAAGGCTTCCGGTGGTCGACCGGGACGATCAGTCAAAGATAGTGGGAATACTCACGAAATACGACATCATACGGCTGCACGCGCAGTTGAGATGATTTGCCGGTACCTGCTGCGGGAGTATTTCTCAAGCATCCGCCGGTTGTTTTGCGATATTTTCCGCCAGCGGAAGCGGGGGCAAGGTTTTGGAAAACATGGTGTTTATGGACGGATGTTATCTGCTTTCTGTAGATGGGACTGGTTATTTTCTTTGAATACGGTCCATCGTAACTCTTGTTCTGTGAAAACGAACTACAATATCAAGCCTTAAATCTGCACACTTTCCATTTTTCACTTTTTACGTGCCTGATGTAAGACTAAGAGTTCAATAAGTAAGACCAAGAGTGCCGGGTGGACGGCTGAGCTGGAATTGCTGGAGCATATATGAAGCCACAAACGCTGATGTGCTCGATTCTGGTCTTCTGAAAGATGTTTCAACTATAAAGCGCCATCGATCAGTTCTATGTCCGATGTAATCTCGCAATTGTCGTTCGAGCGGTATCTCGTAAGAATTCCTCTGGAAACATCTGTATGATGCGTTCGAGAGTCGGATCGACTTCTTTATTATGGCGGTCCATACCATTACCCTCAGACAGCTATAATTATGTTTATTGTATATACAGGTGTCATGTTCAGGTCAAAACGCCCCAGAGAGATCTTAAACGAGATTAAATGGCGCGGCTACCCCATGTACGAATGCACGGTCTATTATCTGCACCGCGGCGCGCCCGGTGACACGCGGATCATCCAGGGGTCTGCAATCACACGTCTCGGGCATTCGTTCTTTGAGATCGAAGATGATGTCAGCATCCCGTACCACCGGATACGCATGATCGAGTACAAAGGTGAGGTTGTTTATCGCAAAGGGCACAGTTCGGGTCGATCTGCCTGATAGCTAAAATCGCGGGTAAGGTTAATTATGCTGCATGTTATAATTACATAACAGTTGGGTATACGGGTGGTCGAGTGAAGAAGATACGGCTGGAAAAATTGAAACAATTGAAAGCGCCGGAAAAACTGAAGACGCCATCAGGGATACCAAGAAAAACGATGTTGATTCTCGTACTGGTAGTTGCCGTCTCCGCGGTTCTTGGATACAGCATCAAAGTACAGTTATCGCAGCAAAACGGATGTGATAATCATTTATCTCCGACTCCGGAGGCTACCCGCTCATCGGTCTGGGATGTGTTTGAGGACGAAGAACAGAACCGGTCCCTGTCCGAACAGATCAACGAAGCCCTGAAACCGACAGAACCAGCCGATTCGCCAGAACCAGAGCCGACCACCGCCCAGCAACAGCCGCAGCCGGATACTGCCAACCTCCCCGGTGCTGCCGGTCATGAACCGACGATGCTTGAGAGTGATTTTGTGTGGTTTGGCACCGACAGCAAATACGCGAGTTGCTATGACGCAGAGACTGGTGTGTGGCTCGTCTATGAATCAAGCATCAGCACGGTTGCGCAGATGCCGCAGAGAGACGACGAAACTCTGGTGTACGGGGTCTTTGATAACCGGACACCGTACCATTATGATGCTACAGAGATGCGATTCCAGCCTGCGGTCGCCCAGCCGCAGCAAGAGATCTGGCTGCTGATGTGCAGCAGAACACATTCTACCGATCGGTTGTATTTATATCAACTGAATAATACAACCGGCACGTGGCTTGAGCATACAAAACATGGCAGCAGCACTCCGCTTGGTAGCGGTCATGCGTGGTTTGATCAATGCGGGATCGATTGCTACAACAGGGTGCGCAACATAGAGCCAACGATTTATATCACAGGTACGCACTTTTCCTGCGCTGTGAAGGGCGGCATCCCACCGCTTGACTACAACTGGACATCAGACCTCTACGGATCCATCGGGGATGCGGGTTCGTTTGATATGGATATGGCAGACGGTATCCACAACATCACGCTCGTGGTAACCGATGCAAGCGGCGCCCGCGCTGAGACTGCCATGGCAAGAACGTTTACCTAAGGGATTCCCAAACAAATGGTTTACCCCAAGTGTACACCCTTGTAGCCCCGTCCGCGCCACCCCGCAATGAATTGCGGGGCATCCGATGGGCTCGGAGGTCGGAGCGTTTTGGCAATTGCAGACCGATGGTGAGTGTGTGTATTCGCTGATGGCGGCTCGAATTTTGCTTATCGTCCCAGGCTTTTGCGAAGTCGCGAGGTGGAATGCCGAGCAATTTGGGGGAGATGCGGAGCGCCGAAATCACATAAGCCCGGTTAGGCGAAGTGTGGCGATCTAATTAACTATATACTCTCTTTGGATTAAGCCATTTTTGAAATCTGCCCAAAATATAGCTTCAAATTGATTTCTAATATTTTTTACTGATCCTAATTGTGAAAGCTGATGAACATATAAAAATTCAATTCCCTGATTATTTGTATATTGTTCTATTAATTTTGATAGTTCTTCTTTAAAACCTATGTTCTTCAGATTCTCACCTAAATTCTTCTTTGTCCCCCTATAAATAACTTCTTACACGTGCTACTCCTCTCGTTTTCCATCAAAAAAGAAACTTCTATCGATTTCTTCATGTGGAACAGACTTTTTATCCAAAA
>JAUWHQ010000077.1 GCA_030605805.1 Methanosarcinales archaeon
TTGTTTAACTGCTTTTGTAATTCGGGTTTGCGAGGGTGTTAACATATTTTTCAGCTATTTTCCAATCGATATCATTCCATTGGAGATTAGGTCTGATGTCTGCAAGTCTCTTGCCTAATATCGGCGTAATTGAACTACTTACATTCACAGGTTTGCCTCCGCGCATACAACAAAACACCACACGGTCGGGTCAGCACCCTTTCGGGTTAAGGCAAATTCTGAACCTCTATACAACTCATTACAAGCCGTCATTTGCTTTTTACCGATTCCTCTACCACCTATGCCATCGTTTTCCCTTACGGGGTCCCTACCCAAATATTTGGGAGCATATGTGGCGAACCCGGGTTCCGCATCGCGAATAATTATGAACGCCTTAGAAGCCATCTCTAAGCCGAGAACCGTCCGTCCATTCCCTATAATGTGACAGCAGCCATTATAGTCTGATTCCGTACCTTTTGGTCTAAGCGTAACAGCCTAATTTCGCTTATCATAAGTCACGACTCTTACAATGGTTCAACTTTCGTTTCTTCATAGCGTTCTTATCCTGGCAGTCGGTCTGAACGTAGGCTTTCAGACTTTCCACGTTGTCCTGCAAGCTTAACGCGCAAACGTTGCCATCGGCGCGTTTCACAGTAGGATTACCCCGAATGGAAGGGGTAGCCGCAGTGGCAATTCGTGATGCAGCTTCTTGTCGCACGCTGTCCACTCATGCGTTGGCGTTGCGTGACCATCGTCCCCAGGAGTTCACATGAAATCGAACAGCCCCATTTGCCTCGACTTGTCGCTCTCGAACAGGGACTTGATCTCGAGGCTGATCAGCTCGATCCGCTGCCTCGTATACTCTGATACCACATACTCATCTGCCACACGCATGGATGTGTCGAGATACTTCTTGACAGAGCCTTCCTTGACCGTGAGTATGATCCTGCCGTGGCATTTCGGGCAGGTATCGCTCAACAGGGGTCTACGGAACTTTGCGCCGCATTTCACGCACCGTACCTTCTGTCTTGAGAATGCACGGAGATTCCCGATCATATCAGGCAGAAAGTGTGAATTAATCACCCGTTCTGCGACATCATCCTCATCAACCGCCTTTATTTTGCGAGCAAGTGCCAGCTGGGCGTCCATCTTCTCGACCATCGACCCGAGCGTCTTGTATGCGCTATTAAGCGGTCCCGCGGCGATATCCGATGTCGGGTGTGTGAACCTGCTCTCGTACTGCGCCGGTGTTCCAAGGTGCTTTGCCACCGTATCCATCATATCCTCGATATTCTTCGGATTTTCGAATCTGCTTGCGGATTCATAGAATTCAAGCGGATATTGTTCCATGATGTCGATGTTATGTGCTTCTTTGTCGATTTCCTTTGGATCAATTCGTGTTGTGAGCACGAGCGGGGCGTCCATCCATCCGCCACGTCTTCCAGGGAGATATGACCGCGAAAAATTGATCAATCCGTCCATAAGCAGCATAACGCAGTCTTCGTCGCCGTCGCAGTTTGCAGACACCATGAAATCGTTGATCAGGAAGTTGTGGTGATCCTCAACCTCGATATCATATAGGAAATCGACTTCAGAGTGTACCGGTTCGATCTTCTTTATCCTGTCAAGGATCACGTCGCCGGACTTAGTGACCCTTGGCGATCCTTCCTTCGAAAGAACCGAGTTCAGCGCTGTTTGTTTACGCTCCAATGCAAATCCAATCTCCTCAGCAAATATACGTGCATAAGACGACCGTATCGATATATAATGCAGATCAAAAAGAGGAGACATGCCTTTCCCATCATAAAATTCCTTTGCAGCTCCACAAGCGGCTCTTCTTTCACTCTTCAGCCGGTAGAATATGCCAAACCGGAGTAATTGCAGTCCGATGTCCTGCAGCAGTTTCCTGCTCACCGAGGAACATGTGACATGGAGCCGATCCTTCTCGACAGAGCCGTCGCCAGAGAAATAAGCCATCAGCAGATGTTTGATTCTGTGCAGAGGCAGGTTCATGAACCTTTTTGGGATTCGCTTCTCTCTGGCGCCAGTGCCAGCTCCAAGAATATCAACAAAGAGATGATACGCCAATCGGCTGGATATAACTATGACATTATCATTTACGCCCGGGATAATCCCAAAAACATCACTGATACACTGTTTCATCTCTTTTAGCATATCTTCTTCAGAGGACGAGAGGCTTACCTGGTAGAAACTCCCCTGTTCGGACCGCACGTAGCCTTCTGCAAGATAATAGCCAAGTAACCGCATGAAACTATCTCGGGTCCTGATGATTCTTGGAATTACTGTGTGATCTCTCTTAACACCGAGTTTACAGTCTCGCGGAATCATATCCCAGTCATTGCCAGACGCGGTGAGCAGAGACTCCAGTATACAAAGCGGGATACTGTCCCGGTAGATATAATTGGAAAACGTTTTTTTACCGATCCCCATCTGCTGAGCAGTGGATTTTAGCCCGCCCATGGCATTCACGCATTCTTCAACGGTTTTTCTGATACCCCTGACCATAACATCGTCCGGCAATCCGTCAATCCGTAGGAATTCGGTAAGCAGGTCGATTTCCCCGATGTCGTGTTCATCAAGATCGATCCTGCCGGGCACAAGGAGTTTGTCGCTATCTTCCAGTTCCAGTATCCTCTTGAATCCAAAACCGTTATCTGAATGGACAATCATCCGGTGTTCGGGCGACGAAAGAAAGACCCGCCCGGATTCTGATGTTATCTGCACAAGGTTGGACGGAGCCTGCGTTTTGATGACCGATTTTACCGATTTTATCTCGAGCCTCCCGTTTACCGGATTTATCGCGTGTACTAAAACTCCCCTGACCGCCTTCTGCGATGTTCCGAAATCATCGACGATCTCCTCGGAATCTCCTTTTGAATAGACTGTTGAGTTGTACAGGTCTTCAAGACTCATGAAAACCGGTTTCCTCGAATTTAAGATCATAATTTCCGTATCTGGGGAGAGGCAGTTCCTCCTTTTAGCCGCATGGAAGAACGGATGCGCATATCCGACCGACGCCCGTGTAAACCCGATAATTCTTCCGAGCACGCCCGCGGAGGTGTGTGGAGCAAGCCCGATCACCAGCCTGCCGATCAGGTCGTTCCTTTTCGAGGCATTGTAGTATGCTTCCTGTTTGTAGTATTTCACAAGGAGATCATCGATAAAACGGGATATTCTGAGAAGATATTCGCCAGCATTGAATGATAGTATGATATCCTGCACTTTCAGCTGTAATATCTGATTTTCATCGGTAAGCGTGTTGCCATCGATGTCAGACATGTAACCGAGACTGTGCAGCGTGTCAACATCGATTCCAAGCTCTTTTGCATTGAAATGTGTCAGTGGCAGGTCTGTAAGGTCATATCTTACAGTACCGTCCTTGAACACAAACACCCCATGTTTTGCACGGAGCACCCCCTTTTCAAGTGGTTCCGGGGTCTTGTTCTTCGAGATTAGTCCCTTGACACCCTTGAAACTTGAAAGCGTGTCCCTTTCCCCGAGATTTTCGAATGCGGATACATATCTGGATTTCAGATCGAGATCGATCTCCCGCGCAGACGATGCTTTCGAGCCGCATTTCGGGCATGGCTGGCTAACGACAGGAATCTTGCATTTCTGGCAGAATAATATGTTTTCGGTCCTTGCCCCACATGCGCACCTGTATTCGTAGGTCTCGCTTCCACATGCCGGACATCTGCGCATCCCGATTGCAGCCGGGATCACCCCGACCTTCGCATTCATCGATTTCGTGAAGTTTGACGCCTGCTTGAGCGACCTGCTCTTACCACCCATATCGCCGACCGGAAACAGGACATGCGGTGCTGGCTTCATCTCCCGTTTATCCGATTTCTCCGGTCTGCCCATCCGCGCCCCAATCCTTGTTGGCGCCTTCGCCCTGACCCGGATACCACTTATGCCAAATATTGCATCCAGTACAGTCGTTTCACTGGTATCAGTCCATTTTTTGTGGAGATCCTCAACCCCGACTCCGGTGCATCTGAGCAGGGGGAGCGGTTCGTGCAGGTGTATGTCGCCATCTACAACCCGGTGTGGAACCAGAAGCGTCTCAAGAATCTCTTTTATGCGTTTATCACCCGGAATCACAAGGATTCCTTCCGCAAGCCTGCCCGAAGAAGCTATGTAATCAGATAAGCATCTGAAATCGTCGATCGATATGTCGTGCCAGAGATATGTGAATTTCGGGTGCAGCGGGACGCCGCATTGGTCGCAGAGCAGAAGTGTGAGTTTCTGGTCTATATTTTTGAGATCGCCTTTTAGCGTTCCCGGATCGACCTTCTCCCCGAGTTCGAGCATCCACCACTCAAAACAGTACGAAGACGGCATCAGAGGATGATTATTCTCAAGAAAATCGCCGTAATTGATCAAAACCTCTCCGATATCAAGAATCTTCTCGATCCGGTCATGGAGTTCCCTTGCCTCTTCTTCGTTGCTGATGCGCACCACATCCCCGCCGAACAGGCGCACCGTCGGACCCTCGATGCCGTCCACAGGGCAGACGCCTGCCGCCTTTCCAGGGCGCTCGACCCGCATCTGGGTGCCTGGTGCAAGAAAACTGTCTGCCACGATCATGGTCGCCGGTGAGACCCCGGCAGCGGCAAATCCGGTGTTCCTTGCCCTTCCGTACCTGAGCCTGAACCCGCCCGGCATCGACGGGTGCGAAAAGACCGGTCTGCCGGCGATGAGATCGTTTAAGTACTTGCCCTTCGGTTTGATGACCGTACTGCCGTCATCGTCGCTCTCGCCTTTCGTGCTAGTGGCAAGCCGGTTTAAGAAGCCCCATCCATCGAGATTCAGTTTTGAAACATGTTTCAGAATCTTTGGCGCTTTGAGTGCCATCCCTTCGGCGATAACCAGCGCCATACCGCCCCGGACGCGGTTTGTCTCGACCCGTGCCAGATTCCGGTAGCCTTCGACCTCCTCCTCCTCGGTCGGCTCGCCAGTGATGCAGATCGGGCAGTTCGTTGCGATCAAACGGATCTCCTCGTCAGACGGCATGTACTGCAGGTTGGCAATCCTCCGGTAGATCGTTATCTCTTCCACATATCGCTCGATCTCCTCTTTTCGCGGGATATACCTGTTGATGCCAAGTTTTCGCCGCACATAGTCCGCAACCAGCACGGATAGCGCCTGTGCAGTCCCGCCCGCGCTCCTGATCGGTCCTGCATAGAAGATGCGGACGAATTCGGTTCCATCGTCGTTATCAACGATATCGATCTTCGCAATTCCCTCGATCGGTGCTGCAACCACTCCTTCGGTCAGCAGTGCGACCGCGGCTCTTATGGAAGCCTCCACAGCCTCGTCCCTGCTATCGAACTGGTGGGTGCGCATGGTTGCGATATCCACACCAAGCTGCATCGCAGCCTCCTCCCTGCTAAGCCCCATGTCGTGTTCCAGCTCACGGATCCGGTCAGCAACCGGGATTCCGATCAGGTTCTCAACACGATCGGCAAGGTCTTTTGCCAGCGGGATCTCGGGGTGCAGCTCAGGGTCACACCCTCTCATGCGTGCTGCGGTCACGATCTCGATTGCCCGCTGCAGGTCGTTTTCAAGAGCCTCGAAGTAAGAGTATGTATCGGAATGTGTACCAGAGTTCGTGTCAGGAGTCACGGCTTATGCATGGGTGGCTATGTGAGGTAAATCTGTTGGGCGGCACAGGATATCCGGGCACGTTCTCATTCCTTGCCTTTGTCGGTCTTTCCGCCACTGTAGAAAAGATTGCTCTGATTTGCGATGTCTATTCCGCCCCAGAGGTAATTATCCACGCAATCGATCGCACAGCGGATGCTCTCATCCTCGGATGCGTCCAGAAGCGTTCCGATTATAGCCATACGTTCATGGTCCGTGAGCCCTTCGCAGACATTCGAACCGAAGCGGTAGAGCGCTTCTGCTGCAGCTTCGCGCACATAAGGTTCCGGATCATCGATTAAATATATGAGATTATCTATTGCATAATTAATATCAAAACTGCCTCTGACTATGATCTTGCTGAACATCTCGGCGATGCTCTGGCGCACTCCGGGATCGTTATCCTTCAGCGCGCCTACCAATGTATCGATCTCATCGATATACAGATCAAGCTCAAAATAGGAATTGAACAGCTCACTCAGGTATGCCGGCTTGACAGAGCCCAGACTGGCGACAACCCTGCGCACCCTGACATCATCGTCCCTCAACAGGTCAAAGAAGCGATGTATCGCCTGATTCTCAAGCATATACATCATCTGGGCAGCAACGACGCCGACATTCTCGGATGCGTGTTTCATCAGATATATCAGGAGCGGGACTATCGCATATTCGTTCTGAAGTTCAGCATACAGATCGCACAGCTCCAGTGCCAGCGAATCCTCGTTATACTTATCGGGGGAGTTTATCGCCGTATAGTCTCCTTTTACCATGCTCACAAGGTCACCAAAGTGTTCCGAATCCGCTATGTATGCGCGGGCAGCGTCTATGGTCGCATCAAGACCCTCATTTCCGAATTCGCAGAGTGCGCGGGCAGGCTCCCAGTTCGGATAGTGGCTCCCGTCCCTATCCGACGCCTCGATCGACGCCTCGATCTCCTGCACCAGCGCGTCTTTGAGTGCGGGAATTACAGACTGGTCCCCGATCTTTCCAAGAGCGTAGGCAGCGCCTTTGAGTGGCAGCACTTCGATTAGCGCCGGAATCGCACTCGTATCACCGATCCTGCCGAGTGCTCTGGCAGCATCTTCTCCGATTGCCTCCAGAAACATGATCAATGCAGGGACTGCCGATCTATCGCCGATCCTGCCAAGCGATCTTGCAGCATTCCTGGACGTCAGGTAATACGGGTCGCCAAGTGCCTCCACGAGCGCAGGAACCACGCGCTCGTCCACATTTTCACGATGTATCGTCCTTGTTTCTCTCAGGTTTTCGGTGTACTTTGTCTCAACATGCTTCTCACCGACCTCGCCGAGCGCATCCGCAACACAGACGCGGGTGATCCTGCACCCGCTCTTCAGCGCATCGAGCAGCGCATCGACGTTGGCATTTGCGATCCCTCCGAGATGCTCGGAAACATAAGCCCAGTGCAGGTTATACCATGAATCCCAATCTTCACGGGGCTTATGTCTGCTGATGGCAGCCTCGCTCTCGAGCAATTCTATCAGCGCGGTAACAGCAGCCTCTTCTTTGAAATATCCAAACGCTTCGACGATGCTTTTACGCACCCACCGATCCTGCTCCTTCATTTCGTTGAAAACCGGATAATACATATCTCCCAGTTTGCTGAGCGATTCAGCCATGAGCCGTATCTTTATGCTATCATCGATCGACATCTTCAGAAGTATATTAAAACCATTGTCGCCAAGCTTGCACAATGATATGGCAGCGGCATTGCGTACTGCCCTGCTGTCGTCACGCCATACCACCTTTGTAAGCACATCAAAAACCATCGAGAGATCGCCGTTCATATCTCTGCCCATCTCTCCGAGTATGGTAGCGGCATCGCATCGTGTCTTCCTTGTCCTGGTGCCCTGATTGAGCAACTCTATGAGTTCAACAACTTCTGCCACAATTCCCCACCCACTTATACATACTTTGTGCGTTACAGATATTTAAGCTATTGGCATAAACGGGGCGGTTGTTACAAATTCGCGAAAAACGTCGCCATTGTGTAATGACCAATCTGACCATGAACACGAGAGCGACCGATGCCCACACAACATGATCGCCAACAGAAGGACTTTCGTTCTTTGCGTCATTGCGTCTTTGCACCTCTCTCGTTTTTGTTTTTCAATTCAACGCGAAGGCGAGAGAGACGCGAAGGGTGTTGTCAATCTCTGCCTTCACGTCTTGCGTGTTGTTGTACATCAGAACTGACCATTTACAAAAACGTCGCCAGTACTATTATTGCTGTCACTGCGAGGGGGCGCATTGGCGTAGCCCGAAAACCATATCACCGCGTCCAGCCAACCAGACAATCTCATGATCCTCTTATCCGGCGGAACCGGAACGCCAAAACTCCTTGCAGGGATTCGAAAGATCATTCCGGAGGAGGAGATCACCGTGATCGTGAATACGGCGGAGGACACGCATGTCTCCGGAAATCTTGTCTGTCCTGACATCGACACGGTCCTCTACCTCTTTGCAGACAGCATCGACACCACCAAATGGTGGGGCATCCGCGATGACACGTTCGCCAGCAACGAAGCACTCAGGAGAGTCGGGCACCAGGAGATCATGCGGATCGGGGACCGGGATCGTGCAACTCATATCCTGCGATCGGAACTGCTCCGCGAGGGGCGCACCTTAACAGAGGCAACCTGTGAACTGGCGCAACGCTTCGGAATCAGTGCCACCATTCTGCCGATGACCGACCAAGAGGTAGCGACGCAGATCATAACACCCGATGGGGAGATGCACTTTCAGGAGTACTGGATCACGCATGGGGGCGAGCCAGACGCACTCAGTGTCAGGATCCACGGAATCGAAGAGGCGGTACCGTCCGATGCGGTGCTCTCAGCCTTTGACAACGACGATTCCGTGATCATCGGTCCGAGCAACCCGATCACGAGCATCGGTCCGATACTCAGGCTCCATGGGATGCGCGAGATTCTGCGTGAGAAACAGGTGGTTGCGATAAGCCCGATCATCGGCAGCGCACCTGTCAGCGGACCCGCGGGCAAGCTCATGCGTGCGTGTGGATACGATGTCTCGTCAGCCGGCGTGCTTGAGTGCTATCGCGACTTACCGGACGTCTTCGTGATCGACCGTGAGGATCTCGATATCGGCACCGAGATCGATGGTGCCCGGATCGTGCGGGCTGATACGATGATGACGTCTGTTGAGAAGAGCGTGGCGCTGTCACGGCTGGTTGTTGATCTATTTGGAACCTAAATTCTCCATCCGGAAAGTTGATTTTCCCTGCGTTTGCAGTGATCCGGAAAAGGAATTGCTGAAACACGGCACTGGATCAATGATCTCACCTTCTGTCAATCATCTCACCGGCACTTTCATCGATCTCCTCGATTCTCTTCTGAAATAAACCTCGCGGAACCAGAGTTGGGCGAGTTTGATAAACAACCGATCCGACCGGGCGCCCGGAACACTTTCACGCAAAGATATCTAGAGAACCACATTTTTTCGCCCATGCTCATGGGTTCATGTTTGGGGGCGTTTAATCTGACCGGGTTATTCTGTGACCGCCCTTTGCAGCGATAGTTATAATGTGGGCGACCACGAAAGTAATAAACACCGAATAGGGAGAGTTTATGGGCGTAACCTATGCCCACGGGGCGATCGGAAATGGCATCACCAGACACAACTAATCAAATCATACACCAATTACGCGACAATCTTGAGCGGGAGTATGGGGTTCGAATATTCGATGGTTCGGTCTATGCGGCGCGTATACCAAAGCAACACACCCGAGAGTTCAATAACATCGATTCTGTGAAGATTGTCAGGTTCATGCATGCGCACCTGCCCAGATCAAAACTATGTGGCGTTACCCATGCATACATCATCGCGGACGATGATCATCTGGCGGTCGATCCGGAAAAATTATTCGATGACATCTATGGCGTAAAGGCTGGTGAAGCCGAGGAACCTGCCAGAAAAGAGCCGACCAGTGAGGTTGAGGGGGTTGGAGCGGCGGGAGTGTCTGAAGCGGCTGAAGCAGTTGAAGCGGTTGGTGCTATTAAAAAGATCGAAGATATTGACATCAGTGATGCTGATTCTATTCTAAAGACGATCGAATCGACAATCGAGTCTGAAGAGCAGGAAGAGGCGGAAAGAATAAGAAGAAAGACGATCAAAGAAGCGATGGAAGAACCTGATGAATCCGAGGGGCTTGAGGTGGGAGAAGAGACTGAAGAGATCGCTCCGAGTCACAGGGTCATCGCAGAGGATGCAGAGCAAGGTATCCACGTAATTCTCGACCATTTTGCACGCAAAAGACAGAAAAAGATTTCATCGGGGAAGCATACTTCAGGCAGGCGTGCGGAGGTCCTTACACTGTCAAAACGCGGCAGATACATCAAATATCGCACTCCGGGCAGCAACGAGAAGCCAAGCGACATTGCACTCGCTCCAACGGTTCGTGCAGCGGCGTTACATGCGGATGGTAAGGATTTTGTGATTCGGCAATCGGACATACGAGAAAAGGTGCGGCGCAGGCGTGTTGCGACCCTGATCAGTGTTGTTTTCGATGCAAGCGGTTCGATGAACGATCTTAAGAAGACGAGCGTCACAAAGAACGTGGTGCTTGCGCTGCTCCGTGATGCATACCAGCGCAGGGACCGGGTGTCGCTGGTCACATACTCAGGCAGAAGCGCGGAGGTCGTTTTGCCGTTCACATCGTCAGTAGAACTCGCCAGGAAATATATCGACCATATCCCGTTCGGAAGCACAACGCCGCTTGCAGCGGGACTCCTGCTCGGTCTGCGTGTCTTGCAGGCTGAGAATAAGAAGGAGCCGTCTGCGATACCGATACTTGCGCTGATCACCGACGGAACCGCCAATATGCCGATGGATGTCGGAGGAAACATTGATCGCGAGATCTCAAACATCTGCCGCCTGCTGGGGACCGGGCACATCAATGTGCTTGTGATCGATATCAGCGAGGACGGAGCAGATCTTGCATCAAATATTGCAAATGCATGCAACGGCAGGTACTACCATCCGTCGCAGATGAGCCAGCAGGCGCTGTACAATGCGATCAAGTGCGAGCAGGAGAGCGCGATGGATGTACGGAGCGAGGTGTTCTGAAGGGGTAAGGGGACGATCGCCCCCTTGTTTTTAGGCTTTTCTGATCTCATGGGTGTGATGATCCCTGCGCCGTTTTGGGATGTGTTGATCTAATCGACCATCGTAATCATAATTTGTTCGAAACATTCATGATGAATACAATTCCTATAAATCTATAACTTATACATCGTATTTCAGGCGCAGACACAAATTAGGTGACTATCCTGTACAATAGAGGTCTTAAACATGCATGTTAAAAAGACTATAACCCTCCCACAAGAACTGGAAATCGAGGTAGAAGATCGACTCATAGGCACATATTATGCAAGTCTCTCGGATGTCATAAGAGATGGGCTCAGAAAAATTCTTGCGGAGTATAAAAGAAAAAACGAGATTGAAATTGCTATCTCACTCTACAAAGAGGAAAAGATAACACTCCGGGAAGCTGCAGCCATAATGGGCGTTCCCCTGCGAAAGGCTCTTGAGGATCTTAGTGAGAGGGGCGTGTATCTGAGGTACGGACTGGAAGAACTCGAAGATGATCTTGGATGATCGTCATAAGCGATTCCACCCCTCTCATCCATTTTGGAACGATTAATCGGCTCGATCTACTTCGATCCATGTACGGTCAGATATTCATCACAGGAGCGGTACACAGGGAAGTGGTGACAGAAGGAATCGCTCTTGGTAAGATGGATGCGTTTCTTATCGAAAAGGAGATCAGGGACTGGATAGAGGTTGTAAATCCGGAAGGCTACGTGGGTGAAATTTGCAGCCGGTATAGAATACACATCGGTGAGGCGGAATCGATCTTGCTTGCACGGGAGTTGAATGCAGATCTGCTCCTGATAAACGAGAGGGATGGGAGACGGGCTGCAAAGAACGCTGGAATTAAGGTGAAAGGAACGATTGGTGTGATTTCAGACTGTGTCGGTGAGCATTTCTTGACGATATGGGCAGCAGTCGAGATACTGTACGTTTTCAGAGATAATCCAACAGAGTTCTGGATCGATCCCGAAATTATTGATATGGCAGTCAGAAGGATTAGAGGTCTATCCGAAGGACATGACGAGGGAGATGAGACAACATGAGGGGTTTTTGTTTTTGGATATTGCAATAATTGTACTGTCCGATGGGAAGCCTGCTCATGAATCACATAAGTTACCAGCACCGGATCTCACTCTACTCAAGCGACGAGACATCCCCCACCGGAAGCCCGAGTTCCTTTGCCCGAAGCATCCTCCTGACGATCTTGCCGCTCCGGGTCTTTGGAAGCGTCTCCACAACCTCAAACTCCCGCGGATACGCGTGTCCTGCAAGCCGCGTCTTCACAAACCTTCTTACATCGGACTCAAGCTCGTCAGACGGCTCATAACCGTCGCCGAGCACAACAAACGCCTTGATGATCTCGCCACGCAGGGGGTCAGGCTTTCCGATGACGCCAGCCTCAACGATCGCAGGATGCGCGATCAGCGCTGATTCGACCTCAAACGGTCCAACACGCTCTCCGGATGTGTTGATCACATCGTCCGCCCTTCCGACAAAGAGGAAGTAGCCATCCTCGTGCTGCACCGCCCGGTCACCCGTGAGATACCAGCCGCCCATGAAGTATTCCTGGTATTTTGCCGGATTCTTCCATATCTCAAGCATCAGCGACGGGAAATCAGGTTTAAGCGCAAGATTCCCTTCGACACCGTTGGGAACCTCATTTCCGTCATCGTCGATGATCGCAGCCGTAATCCCTGGTACCGGCTTTCCCATCCAGCCGGGTTTTATCGGCATCGATGGATAATTGGCGATCAGGATGCCTCCGGTCTCGGTCTGCCAGAAGTTGTCATGAATCGGCAGCCCGAATGCTCTCATTCCCCAGTGAACGATCTCGGCGTTCAGAGGCTCGCCGACGCTGCAGATGTGCCTGATGCTCCCAAGATCGTGGTTTTTGTAGATGTCGCCAGCCCGCATCAGCATCCTGAACGCGGTGGGTGCGCTGTACCAGACGGTCACATGGTACCGCTCAACAATCGAGTACCATACATCAGGATCGAACCTACCGTCGTGGACCACGACCGATGCGCCGCACGAGAACGGACCGAGTATGCCGTAGGATATCCCTGTGACCCAGCCGGGGTCTGCTGTGCACCAGTAGATGTCATCGTCGTGGAGGTCCAGTACCCATTCGGTGGTCAGATGCTGCTGCACGATCGCAAGATGCCTGTGAACCACGCCTTTCGGCTTTCCTGTGGTCCCGGATGTGTACAGCATGAATGCGGGATCATCGGGCAGCATCTTCGCAACATCAAACGTATCAGACGCGCTCTTCATCGCTTCCGGGTAACTGACCTCATCCTCCGCGACATCGGTTTCGTCCACTACGATAATCCGCTCAAGGTCGGGGAGATCGTCTCTTATCTCGTACACCCGTCTTTTTAGCGATGAATTGGTGATCAGGTATCGTGCGCCGCTGTCATGCAGGCGGTCATACAGTCCTTCTGGTCCGAATGCTGAGAACATGGTGCCAGCGATCGCACCGGTCTTCAAGATGCCAAGAAAACTTACGTAGAGTTCAGGGATCCGTGGCAGGAAGATGAATACGCGATCGCGCTTCTCGATTCCAAGCTCTGTTAAGACGTTTGCAAACCTGTTTGAGAGGCTGGAGAGTTCGAGGAACGTGTATTTCTCATCTCTATCCGCCCCCTGCCAGTACAGCGCGACCTTGTGCTTCAGCGATGATTCAGCATGTCTGTCCACTGCGCTTTCTGCCGCATTCAACCTGCCGCAGTCGTTCCATTCGACTCTGTCGTAGGCACTTGTCCACTCAAACGTCCCGTACATCTCATCGTAGTCCTGCAGGTTCGGGCGCGGGACAATCGTCTCCGGTTTTTCGATTATATTCTCCACTATCATTCATCATTCGCTCCCTGTTTCTGTAGAGGTGTATCAGTCGTTATCACTGTGATGCCCTAACTTAATTTTACCTGATCTCGTTGTTACTTTAACCCCATCTGGATAGTCACCACTCATATAGCCGCTGCAAATCCGCTTTTCAAGTTCACACCAAAGGAGCCGCGCATAATTAAGTTGAACAAAATCAACTTTTTCGTGGACATATTCTGCGACTCCAAAAAACCCCTCTCTGTGTCCCTCTGTGCTCTCTGTGGTTTTATTTCTTATGATATATTCTTTAGATTATCTCATAGAT
>JAUWHQ010000060.1 GCA_030605805.1 Methanosarcinales archaeon
GGGGCGGGTTTTATGTAACAAGAGGTTACAACATATAACAAAACATAACGAGTGATAACAATGGTACAAACAATGGTAAATCTGACAGAGTATGAGAATCGGGTGCTGAACATAATAAAAGCCAAGTTTGGATTTAAGAATAAATCAGAGGCGATCAAGTTGATAATACAAAAATACGAGAGCGAGTTTCTGGAGCCTGAGCTTAAGCCGGAGTTCATAGAAAAGATGGAAGAGCGGGAGAAAGAACCAGTAGTGCAAGTTGCGGATTTCAGAAGACATTTTGGGTTGGAAGAGAATGTATGACTATGCCCTCCGAAAGACCGTGGAAAAGATATTTTTCAAACTTGCAACAAAGAATCGGGAACAGTTGGAACGAATCCACAATAAGATCGAAGAAATAAGACGTGACCCACATCGTTACAAAAACCTGAGGAGTCCGCTACAGCACTTGAAACGAGTGCACATAGACAAAAGCTATGTCCTTGTATTTTCTGTGGATGATTATAATAAACTGGTAATAATCGAGGATTACGACCACCACGATAGGATTTACAGACGGTGATACGGGTTCGCAAATCGCAACTCAAACCCCCCTGGTTTTGATCACAACCGCGGGTTGTGGATATGACCTAAGCGATTCTCATGCGCTTTGATCTGCACAAGAGTAACGACCGGGTGAGGTGATCCAACGATGGTATGCCCGGCACTGGCATAAACTGCGCTTTTTTGTACATCCGATCTGACCATGATGACACAGCAACCAATATCCACGATGTCCAACACATGATCACCAACAGGAGGATTTTTGTTCTTTGCGCCATTTGCGTCCTCGCGTCTTTCTCGTTCTCTTTCCAATTTAACGAGAAAGGCACAAAGGCGAGAGAGACGCGAAGAGTATTGCCAGCCCCATGTCTCCACGACTCGCACATAAGGGAATAGCTCCCCCTCGATTTTACCTATGACCGGCAGCACTGCTTCGCAATCCACGAATCGAGCGCGCGGTTGAAATCGCCAGCATCCACATAAATCCTGCCGCAAGCAGGGCACTGCGACCCATTTACGGCACGTCCATAGCGATTCAGCGTCGTTGGTACGGTCAGCGTGCCGCATTCGCATCTCATGATCCCTGATCCAGACATGGTTATGGTTATCCTGTTGCCCCGGTGTGTAATAATGTGGGTGTACGGACAAAGTGTAAGATGCAAAGACGCGGTATGACTATGATGCTGACATTCGAACTCTCCGGCGAGCACGAAACGCTGCCAAAAAGCGAGGTGCTCGCATGTATGCGTGCGCTCGGAATCGAGCATCAGGTTGCAAAGAGTGGCGAGCAGTGCCTGATGCTGAATATCGAGACCGAGCCCCGGAGACTATCCCGGATACTGGCTGCAAAGCTTGCGATGACGCATCGAATCATCTTAAGTATCTTCGAATGCGGCATATCAGAATCAGATATCCTTGATTCTGCCCGTGATGCGGATATAAGAGTCCCATCCGGAGAAACATTCAGCGTGAGGGTGAAACAGATACAGCGCTCGCATCTCTCGTCCACAGACCTTGAAAGACGCATAGGCGAGGTAATTTTCGAGCATAATGCCGGATCGAGGGTGAATTTGAAAGATCCGGACCACAGTTTCAGATTGCTTGTCACCAAAAGTTCATGCATATTCGGAGAGGTGATCGCATCGGTTGACAGGAAGCAATTTGGAGAGAGAAAGCCGCATAAGAAACCATTCTTCTATCCGGGGACTATTTTGCCAGAGGTCTCACGCGCAATCGTGAATCTCTGCGAAATCCGCACAAACGATCTCGTTCTTGACCCGTTCTGCGGAACCGGCGGTATTCTGGTCGAAGCGGGTATGATCGGCGCGCGGGTGATCGGAATCGATGTGCAGGAATCGATGCTGCGCGGAGCAGAGATGAATCTCAGAGATTATGGCTCTGAATATCATTTGCTCTGCGGGGATGCCTGCAATCTGCCTATCGCTGACATGGCAATCGATGCAGTGGTCACTGATCCGCCTTATGGCAGGTCTGCCGTTGTCATGGCAGAATCAGTCGAATCGCTCTACAAAGACGCGCTCTTCGAGATATACCGTGTGTTAAAGCGCGGGGGGCGTGCGGCTGTGATCTCTGACTTTGAGCTTCCGTGGGCAGACGAGGCTGGGTTTGCCGTGACCGGGCTGCACACCCAGCGGGTCCACCGGAGCCTGACACGATATGTTATGGTGCTGCGTAAGGGTTCCGGGTTTGCTATGAAAGTGGGACACTAACACGGTCATACAAGCAACAGCCGGAACATAAACTCACCTCCCCTCCACCGCCCGCAGATCAACGGCAAGCCCGCGGCTTGACCCCGCCATCTCACGCCCGCTCATCCGCGCTCTTCCCACCCCGAGCGCCATCTTACCCTCGACGATCACCTCATCCATCTGCCTGATCTGCGGATCCGCCTCGACAACACCGGGCGCAAGGACCGATCCTTTCGGCAGGAAATCGTCGATACGGACCCGGTAGATGTCGGGAGGCATCCGGGCTGCGCCTGCAAGCGTCAGCGTGATCGTGCCGTATCCTGATGAGCTTGCGATCCGTGCGCCGTCCGCAAATACCCAGAACCCGGACCGGCTCGATTTTATCTGCGCGTGGTCCGGGATCAGCCGAACTCCCACCCCCTGTCCGAACTGGTAATCAGCGATCGCACGAACCGTTCTGAGAGCGGGTTTTTTGCTGCGCGGCTGCAACGACACACTCTCTGCAACAGACTCGCGCAGGCTGGCAAGCGAATCACCGGTCATGGGACCCTCGCCCTCGATCACAGAATACGTGATCTCGATTCCCAGATCCTGCTCCACAGTCCTGCAGACCTCTGCAAACCCGCCGCTGACATGTGCTATGATGTTTCTGTACGTATGCTTCCCCAGATACGCACGCAGGCACGAGGCTACCCATGCAGTCTCATCGAGGCTCCACTGCCCGGTAACAGCGATATCATAGTGGGCAGCCGGATACACGGTCTCAAGCTCCCTTGGAACGACACCGAGCGGCGATGTCAGTATGATCTCATGGATCTGCTGCCGGTACCCGGAGAGCGCCTCGATGAACTTTGCATGTGACATTGATTGCGAGTACGGTTTTCTTGCCGAACACGGGAGTATCACAATGGTACCGGGTGGATCTGGCGGAGCAAAACGCGAGATTACCCGCTCAGCGAATCTGGTCACCTCGACGCGGTTTTGTGATTCGGCGGTGTTTGCGATCAGGACACTTTTCCGCACTGTCGGGGTCCTCTCTTCCAGATACGCGTGCTCCTGATCCAGCAATCTGAGAACCGCCGTGAGATACGGGCGAGACCTGCATTGTTTCTCCACATAGCAACGCAAGCTCCCGTCGCGGATGCATTCGCGCACCAATCTCAGTTCTTCGTCCAGTTTGATGATATTGTGGCGCGCAAGCAGTCTGGCACGATCTGATGCGGGAAGACTCAGCAACCGTTCCGGTGTTCCGGTTTTTGTGCAGATCTCACATGCGCACGGGAATTCGTGGAGTCGATCGACCGATTTTTCGCCCTCGCGTGTCAGATATAGATCCTGATACCCTTTTATAATCGCAGCGGTGTCATCAACGAGATCGACCCCGAGATAGATCAGTACTGCAAGATTCTCAGGGGTTGCAAGCGCGGGAGCATACATGGCGGTGTCCGGGCTGGTGCTGTTCTTCAGTTTCAGCACGGTACCTGTGAGCAACCTTGCCCGGTTCTCGAGCAGGGCTGCCGCACCGATCACGTACAGATCGCGTCCTTCCGGTACATCGGTCTGCATCGGATGAATCACCTCGCCTGTCGCACCATCGCGGCGGAACAGTTCGGAGGAGCGGTTAACAGAGCGGTCGATCAGTTCTTGCGGCGCATACAGCGGCAGCGATCGATGCGGTAGTATCAGCAGCCTGTCCGGATCAGCCGATTCGATTACATGATCATCCCATACAGATCCACAATCGATGATACTGCCCTTACGCCTGCGGAGCAATTCGGAATTCAGGATGGCTGGTGTTGCGATTCGCAGGTCCAGCATCAATCTACCGATCCTTGCGGCACAATCCCTCTGCATCACCTCGAAATACCGGGTCATTTCAACACATCCGCAGCCGCGGCAGATGGCAGCCCAAAACCCGCAATTCTCGGTGATTTGATATGTCCAAGGTCTTCTTCTGCGATTTTACCCATCTTCTGCTTCCTGTAACTCCTGTAGCAACGATTGCCGACATCACAATCCATCAAACGCCGCAGCATAAATAATCATCGGTGGCATCCCGATTTGGTGGATCGATAGTTGGTATGGTGCAAGCAGGCACTGCCTTTGTGACAAACGCCCCGGACGAATACCGCGAATTTGACTATCACTATCGTTTCAATCCGCTGCCCTGAAATGTCCACGTTCACACCGGGAACGGCAACCCACCCACGCCATGCTTGGTAAAGTTCTTGATGATCTCGTACACGTCATAATAGTTGTCGATGCCGCGGTTGCGCATCTCCTCAAGTATCCGGGCGCGCAGGAATAGGTCATCGTATATCTTTCGTGTGTCCTCGTAGCCCTGGATCTTCGCGATCTTGTCCTCGAGGATAAAGCTGTTGTTAAACCCCCGGAACGAATGAATATCGGTCTCAGGGTCCCATTTGAAGACCGCTCTTGTCACAACGCCGCCCACATCCTCGTAATACCCCTCGATCTCCTCAATCGAAATACACCTCCGCAGGAACTTTCCTTTTACGTAAACCGCCTGCAGGATCATCGCAACATGGAGGTTATCGATGAACGTGACCGGGATGTTGATCGGGTCACCGGTAAGCCTCTGGATCATCTTCCTGACCGCTGATGCATGGAATGTGGCGATCACAGGGTGTCCGGTCTGCATCGCCTGAAACGCGGTCGCGCCCTCTGCGCCCCGGATCTCGCCGACGATGATGTAATTCGGTCGTGACCTGAGCGCCGCCTTTAAGAGCGTGAACGTGTCAACCCTCGAATCCTCGGGTCCTGAGTCCCTCGTGATCAGCCGCTGCCAGACGTCATGTGGCGGCAGAACCTCTGGCGTGTCCTCGATGCTGTATATTTTCGATTTCTCCTGGATGAAGCAGAGACACGCATTCAGCATCGTTGTTTTCCCTGATGCGGTCTCGCCTGAGAAGAATATGCTCATCCCGTTCTCAAGACAGAGCCACAGATACGCAGCCATCTCGCAGTTGATGCCGCCCCAGTTGATCAGCTGGATGATGCTTATTGACTCCTCGCTGAACTTCCGCATCGTGAAACTGCTGCCTGCGATGCTAATATCCTCGCTGTAGATGATGTTGATCCGTGAACCGTCGGGAAGCGCGCCGTCAGCGATCGGCGTTGACTCGCTCACAGGTCTTCCGATGCGCTCACTCATGCTCCGCATCCAGTCGTCGAGCCTCTTCTGGTCACCGAATCCGAGATTGGTCTTTATCATATCGAATTTTTTGTGGATGATGTAGATGTTGTCCACGCCGATGCTGTGGATATCCTCAAGATACGGATCCCTGATGACCGGTTCGATGGGACCTGAACCAACGATGTCCCGTTCGAGATAATACGCGATCTTATTGTATTCCATCTGGGTGAGCGGAACCTTCCGTTCGATCGCTCCGAATCCGAGCTTCTCAGGAACGCTTTTCTTGGCAGCAACCACCCCGCCCGAACCGATCACTACCGACTCGCCGAGCAGTTTTGCGATCTGCTCTCTTAGTTCGGTTTCTGATGCCGGAACAGGTTCATTCGGTGCTTTTTCGAGGATCAGGTTCTTCACCTCGTCGAGTTTCTCCCGCTCCCCTGGTGTCAGTGGCGGCTCGATTGCGATGTAATCGACCTTGGCGAGCTTTTCAGTGCCATACAGGTGAATGAAAACCGGATCTCCAACCGGAAGAAGGATATTTGGAAATGCCGGGAGGTCTCCTGAAAGTTTTGTCATAAATTCCGGGGTTGTGTTCGTCTCTTTGCGAAATTTATCGATATATTCTTTCAAATGCGGATTTCGCTGCATTGCCATCTCAAATTCATTCATTTAGCACACCTCACCCCTCACGCGACTGATGATATCTCGATGACCAGTCCGACTTTCGGCTCGATCCGAAATCTGATCATCTGGGTCACCTGCCCCTTCGCTCCTGTGAACTTGTTGACAACCATCGTCCGTTTGATCTCATTTCCAGAGGCTTTGACCTGCAACGATATGTAAATATCACTGGATGAATGCAACACCGACATGATGTTATCGTCCAGCTGGTCGGGCTCGAGGGTGATGATGATGATCTTCCCGATCCCGTTCAATTTCTTGAAGAAAGAGACAAGGTCGAGAGTCTTTTCGGCGTCTGCGCTGTATCTGATCAACGCCGAGATTGTATCGATGACGATCACGTCATTCGCGAAGAGCTCCTTTGCACCCATCAGGCGCTGCAAAAAGTCGGTTCTGGTCTTTGCTGCCTGCACGAGCGGTATCACAGGGATGAACAGCAGTTTCCCCTTAAGCAGATGGTTTGCGATCGGATAATCGAGCGAATACATCTGGTTGATGAATCCTTTGGTGGTCTGCTGGGTTGAGATGAGGGTTATCGATGTTCCGTTGTCCACCATGCCATAACTGATCCGCTGGCAGATCGTGCTCTTACCACTGCCGTTGCCGCCCTCTATCACCACCAGCGAGCCGGGCGGGAAGCCATCTCCGAGCTTACGGTTGAATTCATCACGTTCGAGATAGAATGATTTCAATTCTGCCAAATTGGGTCACCTTTTATAGGCGCTTCGTTCTTCATGTCGTGGTAGAGTATCCGCAGCCGCTGATCCTCGAGACTGTGGGTAGGGGACCAGTATTCGATCAAAAATCCGATAATCCGGGTAACTTTGGTTTGTGAGCCGGCAAATTTGCTGACAAGGATGGCATACCTGAGATCGCCCATCTCCAGCTTTTTTCTGAGTACAAGATGTACATCAGAGGCTGATGAGAACATATTTGCGACGTCGGGATCAAGCATATCCGTATCTATAGCAAGGATGATCGTCTTTCCAAAAGAAACCATCTTCTTGAATAAATTCGCCAGATCGATCGTTTTTTGCGCATCTATGCTGTGCGATATCAGCGACGAGATCGTATCGATGATGACCACATCAGTAGTGAACAGTGTCTCTGCCGACATCAACCGCTGGATAAAGTTGGACATTAGCTTTGTCTCCTGCGTCAGCGGCAGAACCGGAATTAACAGCAGTCTGCCGCCTGTCAGATGCTTTGCAATCGGGTAATCGAGTGCCTGCATCTGGGAGATGAACCCTTTCGTGGTCAGTTGAGTGGATATGAATGTTACAGACACGTTGTTCTCCAGCAGCCCGAAGCAGATACGCTGGCAGGTAATGCTCTTACCGCTACCGCTCGTCCCTTCTATCAGTACCAGCGACCCGCGGGGAAATCCGCCCCCGAGTTTCTGGTTCAACATATCACGCTCGATCCAGAATGGATATACATCCCCCAAGCTCCGCACCTGTATCTTCAATTATACGTCTACCGTATTAAATCTTCTTGACGTATAGGAAAGTATAAAAGCAAACCCCACCCGAAGGGCAGTTTTTGATAAAACTTTTGTGAAAAGTTTTATAAACATGCGCATATAATGCCATAGCAACCAACCAAGGATGTGCTGGAATGGATACAAGAAATATGATATATTCAGCGATGATGGTCATATCTGCGCTTGTGCTGACCATTGAGTGGCTCAGATGGCTGGAAAACGACAATCCGGTGATCTATGTCTCTGCGATGGTGCTGGTCGGGTCGCTTGCCGCCATGATCATAGGCATAGCTGCGCGGATCACTGAGATCAGTTCCAAGATCGATGCAAAGGAACAATCGTTGCGAATCAACATTCAGGGCGTGGAAGAGAATATGGAACGCAAGCTGGATGCCATGGCTAGCGAGAATAGAGCCAGTATACACGAGCTTACAGGACGATTATACCGGTAACCCCACAACTATGCGAAAAGCGACCATACACCGAAGTACTCGTGAAACCGGGATCGATATAACGTTTGTTATCGATGGTACCGGCGCATCAGAGATCGACACAGGAGTTGCGTTCCTTGACCATGTGCTGGATTCGTTTGCAAGGCACGGGTTATTCGATCTTGCGATCCGTGCGACAGGCGACCTCGAACTCGGCGACCACCACCTGGTCGAGGATATCGGCATCACGCTCGGGCAGGCAATATCAGAGTCACTCGGCGACCGCACCGGGATTGCGCGATTTGCAGATATCAGGGTGCCGATGGACGAAACGATCGCAAGCGTGGTCATTGATCTGAGCGGCAGGAGCTATCTGGTGTTTGATGTGGATTTTTCGTCTGATGTAGTCGGCGATCTCACAACGCAGATGGTGCCGCACCTCTTTCGCTCGCTGATCATTAATGCCGGCATCAATGCACACATCTCGGCGCAGGGCGAGAACGATCATCACCTGATCGAGGCGATCTTCAAGGCGTTCGGGATCGCGCTTGCCAGGGCAGCGACAATCGAGCGATCAGACATCCCGAGTACGAAAGGCGTGCTTACTCAGACCTGATATACTACTCCGTACGTGTAATTCGGAATTTTAGCATTTCCGATCTCGTTTCGGAGGATGATACTTCCCATGCGGAACGATTTCATCGCCGATTAAGAAGATGGCGGTTACCCACCCGTTCTCATCTCAGAAACGGTTGGGTGAAAGTTTCCCTTCATACCGCTGCCAACGGCTTTGCTTCGCAGATCGTAGTCACGCATTTCATAACCCTTTCAGTACCCGGGCAGCAGTTTGTTTCTGTGGCATTCCGGTCGTCTGATATCAGTATTTATGCGCATAAACCCATCCTTTGATGTATTCCATCTCGTCTTGCACCAGTCAGTCAGTTTTAGAGCCTTCTACTTGAGTTTCCTCAGCTTGAAATACTCATAGGAGCCGCGCATAATTAAGTTGAACAAAATCAACTTTTTCGTGGACATATTCTGCGACTCCAAAAAACCCCTCTCTGTGTCCCTCTGTGCTCTCTGTGGTTTTATTTCTTATGATATATTCTTTAGATTATCTCATAGAT
>JAUWHQ010000147.1 GCA_030605805.1 Methanosarcinales archaeon
GCATCATCGAAGGGGAGGTTGTTCATGTCCCCTTCCCGAAAGGAGACCTGCTCAGACATGCCTGCCTTCTCTGCAATGTCTCTCGCACAATCCAGGAATTCCGTGGACAGATCAATGCCTGTGATATGCCCGCCAGGTCCCACTGCCTCTGCGAGCAGCATGACCTGCAAGCCGATCCCGCATCCCACGTCCAGCCCCCGGCTTCCCGGCGGGAGGTTGAGCGCATGGATTGCACGGCGGAATATGGGTTCTTGCAGGGGGTTCGTCAGCATCAGGATCTGCAGGTAGGTGTCTGTGTTGTGTACAGTACTTTCGGTGCTATTCTTTTCGTTTCCCATTCCTACACTCTCTTTTTTGTTATTGGCCGGTTATACCTCATCTTCTGGTGCAGACGTATGTTGCCTGAAATCCGATTGCCATCGTACTCGGGCGCTCTCGATTTTGCTCTCGGACTTCATGAAGTCATCTTTTGCCGGATAAGCAAATTGTCCTCTATCAGACGGCGCCATCTGTAGAGATAGTACATCATCTCAGGTTCATCATCCACCCATATAACAACTGCATTTTCAAGCACCCCCGCTTTCATGTAAAGCGGAAGCGTTTCAAAGATTTTTATGTCATACTTTTCTGTTACATCCTCTGCAAGAAACATGTTGCCAAAAATACGCCAGCCACCCGGGGACACACAGCACCCTGGGCAGCCAGCAGTAATCGATTCATTGGCAGCTAATCAGCTATCGCCTCTGCGAGCCCAGGCACCTCTTCAGCGCCGACTGGAACAGTGACGCTCGAACCCTCGAAATCATCACCGATGGGCTCGTACCGCCCGCCCAGATGCTCGGCGAGGAACGCATCGGTTACGGCGTAAAACGAGAGTCTATTCTCGGGTCTGGCAAAGCCGTGTCCCTCGTCCGTGTACAACAGATACGTCACCGGGATGTTCGCATCCTGCATCGCATGGACGATCTGGTCGGACTCTGCCTGCTTGACACGCGGGTCATTTGCGCCCTGACCTATCAGGAGTGGCTTTTCGATCTGATCCACGTAGGAAAGCGGGGATCGCCCGGCGAGGAACGCTCTGCCATCTTCTGTTCTGGCGTCGCCCATGCGCGTTGCAAAGAGCTCGATCATTGGCTGCCAGTACGGCGGCACCGTCTCAAAGAATGATGTCAGGTTCGATATTCCCACGATGTCTACGCCGCAGGCAAACGTATCAGATGTGTTCGTAATGCCCCAGAGCGTTGCGTATCCGCCGTAGCTGCCTCCCATGATCGCCACACGATCCGGGTCGGCGATACCTTCCTGAACCGTCCAATTGACCGCGTCGATGAGGTCATCGTGCATCTTACCGCCCCACTCCAGATTACCAGCGTTGGTGAATTCTTTGCCAAATCCCGTGGAGCCGCGGAAGTTAACGCTCAAAACCACATAGCCGCGGTTAGCAAGCCACTGGTGTACTGAGTTATAGCCCCAGTTGTCTCGTGCCCATGGTCCGCCGTGGACGAACAACACCATCGGCAATGGCTCATCCGGGCACCCATTGGAATCACTGTCGCTTCCAATCGGCAGAGTGTAGTAACTGACCATGCCCAGCCCATCACGCGACTTGATTACCGCAGGGTGCATCTTTGCGAGAGTTAACCCTTCAAGCGCCTTCCTATGCGTGAACAGGAACTCAGCTTCCCTTTCTTCGCGGTCATAGCGGTAGTACAGCACCGGACCATCATCCATCTCGTAGGCGACCATCCAGTAGTTATCGTCGAGTGTCCGGCTCACAACCTCGACATCGCCGTCAGCAACCGTGTTCAGGTAGGCGAGGTCACCAGCGATGGACTCGTCAATGATCTGCCAGTGCTTGCGCTCGTAGGTGAAAGCGACTGCCTGGACGATTTTTTCAGTCGGATGGATCATGCCGTCACTTATATCAGCACGCGAGTCCTCTGCAATCAAGGTCTGCTCGCCGGTTCTGATGTCCAGCGTGAATAACGCAGCGGTGTTGCGGTCGCGGCTGTCGATCATGTATAGAATCGTGCCGGTCTTGTCAAACCCGACAATGCCTGTGGTGAGCAAATCATCCGTTGCGATCTCCATGAACAGCTCCCAGCTCCCATCTTCGGTTGCCTGGAATATCTCATTTCCACCGTCGGGTGTTAGTCGCTCCGCGAAGCGGACGTTATAGTCATCATCGGTTGTGAATCCCAGAAAACCCTCGTTCTCCATGACAAGACTCCTCTCGCCGGTTGTGATGTTGACACGGTGGATGTCGTGAAGTGCGGGATCACGGTCATTGAGGGCGATTAATATCTCGCTGGGGAACGCCTGGCTGACCGCCTGGATTCTGGCTTGTACGCCCTCAAGCGGGGTTAAGTCGGTGATCTCGCCGACTCCCGGGTTCACGCTGTAGACCCGCCAGTTCTCATCACCAGCCTGGTCCTGGAGATACAGGATGTGTTTGCCGGTGTACGCCCAGAAGTAGATGCGTATGCCGCGGTCGGTGTCGTTTGTGACCGGCTCGGCAGAATCAGGGTCATCAGCAGGACCCACCCAGACGTTCAAGACGCCGTCTACCGGGGCAAGGTAGCTGATCCGGGTTCCGTCCGGGCTGAGACGGGCTGTGATCTTGTCAGGATTGCCAAACATGACCTCGCGTGGGATGAGCGGGGCGGCGTCTATCTGACTTGTATTCTCAGATGGTTCTCCTGTTGTGGCATCCTTATCGCTGATGCAACCGGACGCCAGCAATGCAGCGATTATCAGGACTGATATCAGTAGCTTTTTCATCTTTCGTTCCTCCTCTGGATGTTGAACTTTTGTTTCGTCAGGAATTGATACCCGAAAATCGGAAAGTGTCTTCGCATCCTTCCTGAAATGCAAATCCCCTTCCCGGCGGTGAGGTCGGTACTATCTGAGCATCTGCGCTTCCAATCCGCCGATGCGGTAACTCTTCCTGACGTTTGTGATCTCCACGGCTCTGGACTTTCATCCAGCCGCTGTTCGATCGGTCGTCTGTGTTGTGTTACCTCCTCTTGTTCTGACTGGTCTTCTGGTTGACCTGTCCGGTGCTGTGTGTACAAGTAATTGTACTTAAAACTTTTTATAAATCTAAATATCTCGTTATGCAACGCAGAACTTCACGCCAGAATTGCAAACACGGTGAAGGGTGGCTGCTGGCTCAGGCAGATCATGAATGTATCGCCCTTGCTCGGCACTGCCAGAAGGCGAGATTCCGATGTGTGTATTATCGGTCGGTGAGGTGTGAGGCGAACCTGCAGCGGAAGGTTGACCGACCACGGGTCTGCTGGAGCGGCTGGCTGCGGGCAGATTCGCTCGCGGGCGGGTGAATGGGTGTTCGGGGCGGCGGAGTCTGGTGCGATGATTTTTAGTGGGTGCGGGCGCATAAGGGTGGTCAGGTGCAGAAGATGGTCGATCAGGCTGAGATTCACAGGAAGGCTGCGAGCGGCGAGGTCGAGGAGCGCAGAGAGGTAGTTAGACTATTCCGCGATAATTTTGCAAATCTCCCTGACAAGGAAGAGGTATGGAAAGACCTGATTCGGCTGACACGGGATGAAGACATTGAGGTTCAGTGGCGTGCAGCACACGTGCTCGGAATCGCCTTTCAACACATTCCTAACAAGGAAGATGCATGGGACGACCTGATTCGGCTGACAGGGGATGAAGATTGTTCTGTGCGGTGGGGTGCAGCATACGCGCTTGGTTCTGCCTTTCAACACGTCCTAGATAAAGAAGAGGCATGGAACGACCTGCATAGGCTGACAAAGGATAAAGCCAATTTTATGCGGGCATTGGCAAATTATTCTCTGGGTAGAGCGTCCATATTTAAGGCGACCGAGGCAGAAAGTGAAGAGGATTTCGAAAACGAACTGAATAATGCCATTAAATTTTTCGAGAGATCATCGAAGGAAACGACTTCTTTCAATAATCCATCCAGATTCTGCCTTCCGTTGTACAGATCGTTCTACACGATAATGTTTGAGAAAGTAGGAGCGGAAGGTGAAGTGGAGAAATATCTTGCCGAGGCAAAAAGCGCATCAGAAGGGTCAGAAAACAAAGAAATACTGCTCGAAGCTGTAGAGAATCTCGCAAACGCGCTCTCAGAAGCCCAGAAGGTAACGGACTTCGGCGCCATAAAATCCGAGCTCAATACTTACAGGCGGTACTGCGACCGCGCCGCAGACCTGATCGGCACCGCGGAGGAAGGTACGCCGGGCGCAGCGCAGGTTCTGCGGCGCGGGCTGCCGATCATCGGTGAGCGGATACGCGAGATCCAGGAGAAAGCAGAAGCGTTGTGCAGGGAGACGCGAGGCACAGGTACTCCGTATGAGCAGCTCGGGACGGAGGTCAACAAGTGGGCGCGAGATCTATCAGATCGTGGCTATCTACGGGATGAAAAGGATGTTCCCAGAATTAGAGACCTCTTGGGGAAGCTTTGCAACCTTATTTCGGAAGATGAGCGAGATTATCCGTGCAAGATTGTAGAAGAGATACGCGAGGAACGTGAGCCTGAAGATAACTTAAGCGACGTCGTCACAGCACTCTCATATCTGGTGCCCAGTATTAAGTCACAACTTCAAAACGCGACAAAACCCACGACCGACAAACTGAGATCAGAGGGACAACCTTCGCAGAAAACTGGTCATGGCACGACGATTATCGCCTCGGACAGCACCGTTGTGGTAACAGAAACGAAAAGCGGTGACGTTACCGTAAACACTGCGATAACTAAAGAATCGCAGCCAGACAAACGACCGGATCGATCATCAAAACGAACTGCTATCGAGATATCTGCCGATATCGCGGTTCACGTACTTGTGTACACTGTTCTGCACCATTTTGCAGAAGATCTAATGCCGGTAATTGCGCCTATTTTAGTACTCAGCGCTCTGATAATTCTCCTACTGATAATCCGCAACGCAAAATCGAGATAGATCAAGCTGATTTTAGGTTATGCCCCACCAAAAAGCGTTCACCCACTCACCCACCCCCGAAACATCGAATACGTGAAGAACGCGTAGTAATCCGGGAGATTCAGGCATACACAGCTGCTGATACTCCGCCCAGTCCTCCTCTGACAACTCAGCCCCCACATCCACCCACCGCATCTCAAGAAGCGCGATAAGTGTGCTCCGAATCTCACCAGATAGCGGGGCGCAGACATCGCCTGCAAACGTCCGGGCAGTAACCTCCTCCATGCCCGCACGACGGAACCACCCCATCATGCGCGGGAAGTGCAACTCAGGTGCCGTCCCCTCGGCAAACGGAGCGATCCCTGAAGATGTCGCATTCAGATGTGCCTCCAGCACGGGATAGCCCGGGAGCAGTTGTTGAGAGGACCATGCGAGGATGATCACGCTTCCGCCGGGCTTCACCACCCGTGCAAGCTCCTTTAGTAGCGGCAGGGGCTCGCCGGGCGCGTATCCTGCGCAGTTCGCACTCCATACCCAGTCGAAGGCGTCATCATTGAATGGGAGGTTGTTCATGTCCCCTTCCAGAAAGGAGACCTGCTCAGAGATGCCTGCCTTCTCTGCAAGGTCTCTCGCATAAACCAGAAACTCCGGGGACATATCAACGCCTGTGACATGCCCGTCAGGTCCCACTGCTTCTGCAAGCAACAAAGCCTGAAGACCGATTCCGCATCCCACGTCAAGCCCCTGGCTTCCCGGCGGGAGATTGAGCGCACGGACCACACGGCGAAAGACGGGCTCTTGCAGGGGGTTCGCCAGCAATAGGCTCTGCAGGTAACTATCTGTGCCAGTCATCTTCTTATCATCTCCACTTAGAAGAATTGGATTGCTATTGAGTATCAGTCATCCCCTCCAAGCACCTGCATCATCCCTTCCCGATACTCCCGGAAAGCCGCCCTCCCAGCATCGGTCAGCCGGAGCATCGTATGCGGCTTTCTGTCCACAAACTCCTTCACAACCTCAATATACCCCGCAGCCTCAAGCTTGCTCGTATGCGAGGACAGATTGCCAGCCGTAAGCCCGGTCTGGTGCATCAAAAAGAGGAAGCCATCGCTCCCGGGCGACATAGAGGTATGCCATGATCATGAGTCGCGCTGGTTCGTGGATCAGGCGGTCGATTCCAGCGATTGGGCTTGGAGGTCTTCACTGGAATGATTCTCACTGTGTGCGGACGTTAAGCATAACAGCAGGTACATGAAAAATCGCAGATCATGCTTAAAGTCGCAGAAAAGCTATGAACAGAGAAGAAAGAAATTTGGAAGGGGGATAAAACCACAAATCGCTACACGTCTAACTTTTCGCATGTTCAGCAGAACTGGTCTGCGCAATCAGATCACGGACAATGGGGACCAATTTGTATGGAATTTTCATAAGCGTATCTCCGGAATCTTCATAAGCAGCTTCGTCTTCGGCAACGGCTTCTTCGTCGGTCTGCCTCTCATAATGCGCTAAAACGCGCTGTACCCGCTCTTCATTCCATCCAGGTGGGAGTTTATTCTGTCTCATTTTCTCCTTCTTCTCATACGTCTTCGGTAAGCTATCAGTGCTTTTCCTGATAAATCGTATGCTGTTATCACAAATATACTCTCTGGTTCTGGCACATAAACAACACGAAGGTACCTGCCGGATCGGGTCTGACCAATGGCAACTCGTGCACCCTCGTGCCCAATTCGGTCTTCACCGGGATGCGATAGGACATCTTCCACGTCCTGTTCGGTTACTTTATGGCGGTGGATGTGTGAGGTGTTTGTCTTCAGGTCCAGGTAAAACCGAATCTTCATCGTTGATCATTCCTGAAGCATTGATACATAAACCTCTCTACTCAAGCCCTGTGCTTTCGCGTCTTCTGCGGCATCGGATGCGGCGCAGACGCTGGCGGGGCGGCTGGCTGCAAGCTGGAGCGCAAAGCACAGGGCGCGATTCAGACCACCGTCTGGGGCGCTCTTGCCACATACTTCTCGAAAACCCGCTCCACAGCAGGTTTACGAAACTTCTTTGCCACGTCCAAAACTTCGATACTCAGTATCTCGCCTTCCTGGCTTATGTCGAAGATTACGCCATCAGCAATCTCTTCGCTGTATCCAAACTCGCCTTCGTGGAGCTCTATATTCAGTATATCGATGTCTTTGAAGTATTTTATCATCATTTGTACGCCCCCAAATACCGCTCCGGTTTCGACGGGTATGCAGTCACTATGAGTAACTGGTCTTCGTGCTCCTCGAAAACGACTCTAACAAGATGATCTCCATGTACCTTCTGCGCGATTCGCCGCCCATACTTCCCGTCTATGACCGAATAAGGATGTATTACTGTTTCTAACACCGTGGATCTGCTTAGATTTCTCATATTCATCTTGTACAGCGCATAAGGATGGAATACAATGTTTTTCAAGCCAACACCTTTCTGACCGATGTATCTCTCTTTCGGGTCATGGTTATAATTCTATCGCCGCTGCACATCTAATATGCCGGATCATGGGGGTGTCGAGGGGGTAATGTTGTCGTCGCGGCTTTGCGTCCGCGGGCTTGTGTCGTGTGCACCGGTGGCTGCGAGATGGAATACGTGAGCATCGGCGCAGCCAATCCGTCAGAAACGCTACGAGGCAGCGCGACTCGCGGGTCTGCTACAGGAGGGTGTGGTGTGGGTGCTGTTGGGGGCGTGGGCAGAGGGATGTTCGGGGCAAGGGGGTCTGGTGCGATGATTTTTAGTGGTGCGGGCGCAATTATAGTGGCAGGTGCCGGAAATGGTCGATCAGGCGGAGATTCACAGGAAGGCTGCGAGCGGCGAGGTCGAGGAACGTAAAGATGCCGCACATCAATTCACATATAATTTTGCAGTTCTTCCTGACAAGGAACAGGTGTGGGAAGACTTGGTTCGGCTGACACACGATGAAAATGGTGATGTTCGGTGGCATGCAATATATGCAATTGACGTTGCTTTTCAACATGTCTCTGATAAAGAACATGCATGGAAAGATTTGCACAGGTTGACACAATGTGAAGACAGTTTTGTGAGGTTGGGTGTAGCAAGTGCGATAGGTACGGCTTTTCAGCACATTCCTGATAAAGAACAAGCATGGGAAGATCTGCGCAGGTTGACACATGACGAAGATAGTTTAGTGAGGCCAAGTGCAGTAGGGGCGCTTGGCGCAGCTTTTCAGCATATACCCGATAAGAATCAGGTATGGGACGACCTGCATCGGCTGGTGCAAGAAGATGAAGACCATTATGTCCGGTCGGACGCAGCACATGCGATAGGTACCGCATTTCAACACGTACCCGATAAGAAACAGGCATGGGAAGATGTGCACCGGCTTACACAGAGAAGAGATAGTAGTATCCGGTCGAACGCAGCACGTGCGATAGGTTTTGCTTTTCAGCACATACCGGACAAGAAACAGGCATGGGAAGACCTACATTGGCTGGCACAGGACGAAGACAGTTATGTCCGGCGGATGGTGGTATATGCGCTTGGCGACGCTTTTCAGCACATCCCTGATAAAGAGGAGGCGTGGCAAGACCTACATCGGCTGACGGGGGATGAAGATAGTTTTGTGCGGTTGGGTGCAGCACGTGCGCTTGGTTCTGCCTTTCAGCACATCCCCGAGAAAGATGATGCGTGGAACGACCTGCATCGGATGATACTGAATGAAGACCGTAATATACAGCATCATGCAGTATATGCGCTTGGTCTCGCTTTTCCACACGTTCCAGACAAGAAACAGGCATGGAAAGTCCTGCATCGGCTGACAAATGATAAAGACGATGGTGTGCGGCGGAGTGCAACAGATGCGCTTGGTTCTGATTTTCAATATGTTCCAGAGAAAGAAGAGGCATGGAAAGACCTGCATCGATTGACAGGGGATGAAGACTTGCTTGTGCGGTTAGGTGCAGCATGTGCGCTTGGTTCTAATTTTCAGCACATCCCCGAGAAAGATGAGGCGTGGCGGGACATGATTCGGCTGACCGTGGGCGAAGACAGTTTTATGCGTGCATATGCAAACCATTCGTTAGGCAGAGCATCCATATTTAAGGCAACCGAGACAGAAAGTGAAGATGATTTCAAGAGTGAACTAAAAAACGCCCTTGAATTTTTTGGAGCATCATCAAAGGAAGATACTTATTATGATAATCCATCCAGATTCTGCCTTCCGTTTTACAGATCGTTCTACACGATAACGTTTGAGAAAGCGAGAGCAGAAGACGAAGCACAGAAATATCTCACAGAAGCAAAAAACGCATCGGGAGGGTCAAAGAATAAAGAACAACTCCTCGAAGCCGTAGAGAACCTCGCAAACGCGCTCTCGGAAGCCCATAAGGTAACGGATTTCAACGCCATGAAATCCGATCTCAACACCTACAGGCAATACTGTGATCGTGCCGCAGACCTCATCGGTGCCGCAATGGATGAGGCGCCGGGTGCGGTTGGGGTTTTGCGGAGGGGGTTTTCGATAATTGACGATCGGATAAAAGAACTCCTTAAGGAAGTTAAGAAGACGTCGGAAGATGTCTGCAAGACTACAAGTTTCCCAGAGTCTGAACTTGGTTGCAGAACAGAGCAACATGCTGAGATTGCTCTATCAACAGATAACCCAATAATCATTGACCGAGAAATTGGTCATATTCTCAACGATTTTAAGAGGTGGAGCCGTTCGATTTCAGACGAGAACGAGAAAGAGTATGTACAAGGAATGATCTCTGATGCAGAGGAAGAGGACACAAGGGGTAAAATTTCAATTGCTCGCAGCCTATTAAGCAGAGCACTGACGTTTTCTAAAGACAGAGGAGGAGATGATGAACCCACGACCAACGAAACGAGATCAGTTGAGCAGCCTTCACAGAAAACCGGTCATAGCACGACAGTTATCGCTGAATCGGGCAGCACAGTTGTAGTAACACAAACAGAAACCGAAAGCGGTGATGTTACCGTAACTCATGATGATAAGGTAATTGAAGAATTGCAGCCAGAGGAACACCGAATCGATCATCGGAAAAAAACTGCTATCGAGATCATTGCCGCTTTTGCGATCAGTGTACTTGTAGCAATCCTTTCGCCTCGTTATCTGGAAGACTTAACACCGACAGCTTCAACGGTTATAGCGTTCATCGCTTTTATAATTCTCCTCGTAATAATCCTGACGCGGAATCGAGATAGATCAAGCTGATTTTGGGTAATGTCCCACCAAAAAGAATTCATCTGACGACCCGCCCCCGGAACATCGAATACGTAAAGAACGCGTAGTAATCCGGAAGATCCAGAATAAAATCTGGCGACTCAGCCAGACACAGCCGCTGATACTCCACCCAGTCCTCTTCTGACAACTCAGCCTCCACATCAACCCACCGCATCTCCATGAGTGCCGCAAGAGCGCTCCGAATCTCTTCAGATAACGGTGCGCAGACATCGCCTGCGAATGTCCGGACAGTAACCTCCTCCTTTGCCCTGTCGATAGGTGGCATCATCGAACTGGAGGTTGTTCATGCCCCCTTCCTGAAAAGAGACCTGCTCAGAGATGCCTGCCTTCTCTGCGATGCTTTTCGCATAAACCGGAATCTCGGGGGCGCCCCCGCAATCGACAATGTTTAATACAAGTGGCATCCATAACGTAGTATAACGGGGCTAACAGGGAGGTGTTTTCATAAAAATAATGATAGTGGATGACGAGCCTGATGTCGTGGATCTGCTCGCACTGATGCTTGAGTCGCAGGGGTATGATATTATAACGGCGTACGGCGGCAGCGAATGTCTTGAAAAGCTGGAGCACGAGATACCTGATCTGATTCTGCTGGACCTTATTATGCCTGATGTCGATGGCTGGGAGGTGCTGGACAGAATACGACAGGACGAGCGGTTAAAATCGGTTTGTGTCGTTATTCTCACCGCGAAACAACTGACCGCAGAGGTTGTGCAGAAAAAAGCACCATATATAGCCGAGTACCTTGTCAAACCGGTCACAAAAGGAGGATTAATTTCGGCGATAGAGAATATCGCGTCCTGTTCAAGGGAACTTAAGGAGTTTACCGATGCTGCAGAGAGCGCTGGCGTCGATCAGGCGACGATCGACAGATATATCGAACTTGAGCAGCAGGTAGGCACATACAAGAGATTGAGCACCTCGCTGATCCAGACCTTCACGAAAAGAAGGCTCGAAACGGACGGATCTGCGAAAAATACGATGGACAGCATCAAACAGTTGATCAGCCTGCGGGAGCGGGATCTTGTGAGACTTCGTGCAGAGATAGAGGCGCGGATCGGGGCTGACAGATAGTCGTGCGAGGATTTATATGATGCTGCGCTCGATGCTAAATCATGGACGGATTGGAAGCAATTCGAAAGAGAAAGATGGAGCGATTACAAAAAATGACATCAGGTGAAGTATTAATACTGAATGATGGGAATCTTGGCGAGACTGTGCACAATTACCCGCTCGTTGTGGTCGATTGCTGGGCAGAGTGGTGCGGACCATGTAAGATGATTGCGCCGATCATCGAGGAGCTTGCAAAGGAGTATGCAGGCAAGGTGACATTCGGCAAACTGAATATCGATGAGAATATGGGCGTTGCCACGAAATATCAGATCAGCGCGATACCAACGATGCTGGTATTTAAGAATAGCGAGCTATCCGGACAGATCGTCGGCGCTCTTCCAAAGGCTCATATCAAACAGAAGCTGGAAGAGCATATATAATCAGTTTCCTTCTGAGAGGTCCTCTACGATCTGCGTGATTCGTTTGCCCCCGTCAGGGAGTTGATCTTTTAATTCCAGCGCCGCTTTAAACTCCTGCAAGGACTCTTCCCGGCGCCCGAGCCGTTGATACAGAAAACCGAGATTGGCGTGTGCCCTGGCAAGATCAGGTTTGCATTTTATTGCCTCGCAGTACTCTTTCTCAGCTTCATCGAACTGTTTTGAACGATACAGCAGATTTCCAAGATTGTGATGCGCCATTGCCATGTCGTCCTGGGTGTGGATCCCGATCGCCCTGCCTGCCGCTTCCAGTCGCTCTATTGCTTCGTCCTTTCTTCCGGAGAGCGCGTCCAGCAGCGCTGAGTTCATCTGCATAACGGTCTTTGCATCGATATCTTCGAGCAGGGGTCCTGTCTCCTGCTGTTCGGAGATTAAACGATCCTGTGAACCCTGCGCCTGCACCGGCATCGAAGCCGGATCCGGTGCCATGGTTGGCGCGGGGGTCAGCGTCGGCGCTGGAGTTGTGGTTGGTGTTGCGGCTAAAGTTGGAGGTGGAATCGGAGCCGGGGTCGTGTCCGGAGCCATCGTATTATATGCCGCGGCATCATGAGCCGCACCACATCCCGCACCCTGCGTCGCAATCCCGTCGAGCCGATCATCGACCCTCCGTCTCCACTGGTCGAATCTGCCCTTCCACTGTGCGATCTTCCATATAATCAGAAGCGCCATACCAGACGCAACCACAATTCCTAGCCATATCACCAGATCGATTCCCAAAAACTCCATTATAGCACCTCTTTGTCACGCAAGTGTCTCAACGCCGCTTCATAAGCCCTGTTATATGACGTTTTGAGATGTTCCCAGACCATCTCGTCCCCAAGAATCTGCCACAGGATCTGCTGCCGCTTCTTCTGATCAGGAACCTTCTCTTTCAGAAGCTTGCGCATCTCACTCTGCAATCTTGCCATCTCGCCATATTCGGGCGTGATCACCTCTTCGATCCGCCTCCTGCTGTACCGTGACAGCGCGGGGCTGCTGCCAAGCGTCGATATGCCGATCGTGACATCGCCGCGGGCGATCACCGACGGGATGACCACATCGCCGAGATCATCATTCACCTGATTGACCAGCACCCCGAGCAAGCCCGCGATCTCTGCGAGATGCTCGTTGTAGGCGAGATCGTCTGTCGCCGGTATCACCAGAAAGGCGTCCTTTATCAGATCGGCAAACTCCTCATCACCGAGTTTCCGATCCACGATTATCCGCTCGATTTCCTTCAATTTCAGCAGTTTTTCGGTGAACTCCCGGCTCACAACGACCGTTCTGGCATATCTGCCAAAGAGTGTCGCTTTGCGTTCGCCGACCGACCCGCCGCCGATGATCACCACCTTCCGATCATGGAGGTCGATGAAGAGCGGGAGGAATCCTGACATACCATAGCCATTTGAATCTTTATCTATTAGAGGGTTGCCACCTCCTGCGGTTGCGATTGCTCAAAAATCGTTTCGGCAAATCACACGGGAAAATCGCGAGGTAGTTTCTTTCGTAAACACGGTTGCGCACTCGCGCAGTCGGCGATAGCACCGCTTTTGAGCACATTTCGAAAGACGGGGGCGTTTCACGTTCACGGCACTTTGACAAGATAACTCCGCTGCCGCACATAGACGACGCTTACGCCATTATCGAGCAATCTCTCCTTCAATTCAGCGTCGTTGGTCAGAACAGCAGCATCCGTCCCGGTTGCAAGCCGCAGAATGGCGTCATCGACGTTTCCGTCCGTCTCGACGATTATGCACCGGTCTAACAGGGCTAAAGCAACGCGGGCAGCGTTTTGATCAGCGCCCCTTCCGGATGACGCGATCCATTCCAGTTCATGCACCACGCCGGACGGCACGATGAACTCATCAAAATCAAGCGTTGTGAGTTCTGAAAAGATATCGACACCCGACTGCACCGGCGCCATCAGCGCATTGGTGTCGAGAATGATCTTCATCCAGCCAGCTCGCCAACCCCGATCAGGCGCCACCTGGCTCCGATTTGCCTTGATATCGCAACTCGTGCCCCGATCTCGGCGCATACGGGACGTTTCAGCTTGACGCTGACATGATCGCCGCGCGTGCCCGTGACAATGCCGACTGTGGTTGCGGTTCCAATATTCAGCATCAGTGGCTCGTTTGCGCGGATGGTGTCGACCTCGGTGCTGTCGCTCGATCCGACAACCCAATCGAGGAGGGTGGTGCGCATCTCGAACGCATCCCATACCGGGGGCAGCGTACCGGGTTTGCCGGCAATCTGACCGGTGAGCTGGTCGCTTTTGGTCATTGCCGGGTCAAGTTTCGTGCCAATCGCAAGAAGTCCGCCGGGAGTCGCTTTTTTCTGTTTTTTCCCGCCCGAGATAATGGTTGTGACCTCTGTTGTGATCGGCACCCACCGAACACTACCGATCTGCTCAACCCGCCGCCCGGGTCTGATCTCGACCTCGTCGCCGACGCGCAGACCACCCTGACTGAGCGTGCCGCCGATCACGCCGCCGGTCAGCTTTTCAGGGGGTATGCCGGGTCGGTTGACATCGAACGACCGCGCGATCATAAGGCGTGTCGGCTTATCCAGATCAGGTTCAGGGGTCGGAATCATCTCTTCGAGTACCTGAATCAAAAGATCAATGTTTATCTTTTGCTGCGCAGAGATGGGGACAATTGGGGCATTTTCTGCAACGGTACCATCAACAAACTTCTTTATATCTTTGTAATGCTCGATCACATCCTCTTTTGATACGAGATCGAGTTTATTGTGAACGATTACGATGTTTTTGATCCCGATGATATCGAGCGCCATCAGATGTTCCCTTGTCTGTGGCTGCGGGCAGGGTTCGTTCGCTCCGATCACAAGCACTGCGCCATCCATGATAGCAGCGCCTGAAAGCATGGTAGCCATCAGGGTCTCATGACCCGGCGAATCAACAAAAGAGACTGTGCGCAGTTCCTCTGTCGCTGCGCCGCAATGCAGGCATTTCTTTTCTACGGTGTAACACAGTGGCTCTTCGCAGTTTGGACAGCGCCTGAAGGTGACATCTGCATAGCCCAGCCGTATCGAGATGCCTCGTTTCAGTTCCTCACTATGCTTATCCGTCCATACACCGGAGAGCGCGCTCACGAGCGTGGTTTTTCCATGATCGACATGCCCAACCATGCCGATGTTAACACAGGGCTGTTTCAATCGTTTGTATCCTCCGGAACTTGTGTACCATACTATCCGCGGCGGTTATAAGAAACTTGTGGGTAAACGATGCGGGCGAAAACGACCGATTTCACTTTCACCCCGCTCTTGGATCGTGTATTTATATATCCCTGCCAAGACTGGTACTAAAGGAATGCATCAGCCCTACACGATTCTGGGCGGAAATGCGAAGATTCCTTTCTCTTTATTTTTTATTTTTTGATTGTTCAGGGACTGTCACGCCGGCATGGGCATGTGTCCGGACACGGGCACACGGGCGTTGACCGGTCATTATCTGACACGCACGAAATCGTCCAACCTGCCTGATAAGAGATCAAAACGTCCTGCCGTGACATGCAAAAGCCTTATGCCAGCACCGCACGAACGGGATTCATTATGATATCCATAGCAGCGCAGGCGGTCGAATATGCGCAGCGTGCCGGTGCTGATGAAGCGGAAGCATACTGCATCGCAGACAGATCGGTCAGCATCAACACCAAGCTCGATCACATCGAGTATGCCAGAGAATCGTTCGCAAGCGGCATCGGCATACGCGCCATCGTCTCGGGCGCTGTCGGATTCTCAAGCGTGAATCATGAAGACGATGTCAGGCGTGCATCAGAACTTGCGGTGACGTCGGCGCGTGCATCCCAGCCGGATCCGGACTGGAGGGCGCTTCCTGCACCAGAGTCGTATCAGCCGGTTCAGGGCGTCTTTGACCGGGCGCTCGCAGAGATCGAACTCTTCAAGTGCGTCGAACTTGCAGTCGATATGATCCGCGGTGTTCGGTCGATGGGTGCGATCCCGACATCGGGCGGGCTTTCGATCTCGACTGCCACCTGCCATATCCTCAACACAAACGGCATCGAGCATACCGAGCATGGGACGCTGATGCACCTCTTCATCGAGTGCACCATGAAGGATAGGGGCGCCATATCCACCGCTCACGAGTTCGGCATCTCCAGAAGTTTTGATATCGATGCATTCGAGATCGGGAGGGATGCCGCCAGACTTGCCAGAGAGTCGCTGCACGGCACCGCCATAGAAACAACGAGAATTCCGGTGCTGCTCGGACCGCTTGCGATTTCCGACATCCTTGAATACGCGTTTATCCCGTCTCTGGACGCCGATAACGTGCAGAAGGGCAGATCGATGCTTTCTGAGATCGGGGCGCAAGTTGCCCCGGATGAACTGACCATACTCGATGATGGCTTGCGCACAGGTGGAATCGGAACCGCAGAGTCGGATGATGAGGGAACGCCGTCCCAGAAGACTGTGATCATCGAAGACGGTGTGCTAAAAGGGCATCTGCATGACGCGTATACCGCGGGAAAGGCAGGCATTGCGAGCACGGGTAACGC
>JAUWHQ010000084.1 GCA_030605805.1 Methanosarcinales archaeon
AATGATCGGCGTTTCAGGGCGGTACATCGAGACGACCCCTGCGGTGCTTCCCGAATACGTGGTGGTGATGATCGCCGCGGCACCCAGATCGTGTGCAAGCTGGCACACGGCATGTCCGATTCCCTGCTCGATTGAGAGCGATGCCGCCGACGCATCAGCATACGTGCGCATGTAGCGACCTTGCGATGAGGATTCGGTCATCTTCGCGATCCGATCCATCATTGCGATGCTCTCGATCGGATATTTCCCGATCGTGGTCTCCCCTGAGAGCATGATCGCATCGGTTCCATCGAGTATGGCGTTTGCAACGTCTGTCACCTCGGCACGGGTCGGGGTTGCATTGCGGATCATCGATTCGAGCATCTGGGTGGCTGTGATTACTGGTTTGCCTGCCGCATTGGACTCCTTGATTAGCATCTTCTGCGCCATCGGGACGTTTTCAATCGGGATCTCGACTCCAAGATCACCCCTTGCCACCATGATCCCGTCTGCCACCTTGAGGATCTCTGAAAAGTTGTCAAGTCCCTTTTTTGTCTCGATTTTGGCGATAATCGGAACGTTTGCCCCCTGTTCCCTGATCATCTGCTTGAGATCAGAGACATCGGACGCCGTCCTGACAAACGAAATAGCGATGTAATCGATCCCCTGCCCTATGCCAAACATGAGATCCTTGGTATCCTTCTCAGTGACGCTCGGCGTCGAGAAATCCGCGCTCGGGACGCTCACACCCCTGCGATCCATAAGCACGCCCCCGATGATGACCTTTGCTTCCACAGATCCGCCGCCGGCTTTCAGAATCTGCACCCGGATCAGACCGTCATCGATCAGGATCATCTGACCCTCGCAGACCTCCTGATCGAAGAACGGGTAGTTCACAGTGATCGCATGTCCAGCCCCGCCGCTGGCGCTCGCAGAACCGGCAGGGGCTATGCTCGCTGGATCTGTGTGGATCGTCAGAGTATCACCCGCCTGAAGGATGATGTTTTCGCCACCGGGATTCCCGGTTCGGATCTTTGGACCCTGAATATCCATTATGATGGCTATAGGGATATTATTTTCATCTGCCAGCTCTCTTATCATCCGTATCCGGTCTCTGTGCCACTCGTGCGTGCCATGCGACATATTGAGCCTGATTACGTCTGCTCCGTGCAGGATTAACCGGTTCAGGGTATCACGGGACTCGGTCGCAGGACCGATGGTGCATACAATCTTAGTTCTTCGTCTACGAGTCATATTCCTGATAATAGTCTTTGCATCTCCCCTGATATATGGTTTGACTCCGGAGGATTCGAAATTACAAAGTTCCACCATTTACCGGGGCTACCGGAGGCGGGGTGAAAATCCCAACAACTTTACAACCTCTAACAGGCAAGTAATTTATGTTAGCAGACCGATTAATGTGTCGCCATCATGAACTCAGCCGACAGACCAGCCCCTGAGATCGCAGTGGTCCTTGAACGGTTACGATCAGGTACGGCTGGATTGACCGGGGAGGAAGTGAGCAGGCGGCTGGCTGAACATGGGAGGAACGAACTGCAAAAAACAGAAAAAGCGACACCTCTGAAGATTTTAGCAGCCCAGTTTCTTGATTTCATGCTCATTTTGCTGATTATTGCGGCGATCGTCTCTTTTTTGATCGGTGAACGCCTTGACGGCTTTGTGATCATGGGATTTGTCGTGTTCAATGCGGTGCTTGGCTTTGTTCAGGAATATAGGGCTGAACGTGCCCTTGAAGCGCTGAAATCCATGATTTCGCCGCAGGCGCGTGTGATGCGTGATGGTGTCGAGCAGATGGTGGATGCAACAGAACTCGTGCCCGGTGATCTGTTGCTGCTTGCGGCAGGCGACCGGGTGCAGGCGGACAGCTTGATCATCGAGGGAGAGATGCGGATGGATGAGTCGGTGCTCACAGGGGAGTCGCAGCCTGTTGATCGCGGGACTGCGCAGACGGTGCACACAGGAACCACCGTTTCCCACGGGCGCGGAACCTGCGTGGTCACAGAGACCGGGATGAGGACCGAATTTGGCAAGATCGCCGCGATGGTGCAGACAGGGGAACGGGAGACTCCGCTCCAGAGACGGATGAAACAGCTTGCAAAATACCTTGGTATCGGCGCACTCATAATCTGCATTGCAGTCTTCATCACAGGGACCCTGCAGGGAATTGCGGCAAACGAGATGTTTCTTACAGCCGTAAGCCTCGCTGTCGCCGCGGTTCCGGAGGGGCTGCCCGCTGTTGTCACAATCACGCTTGCGATCGGAGTGCAGCGCATGGTCAGGAAGAATGTGATCGTGCGGAAACTGCAGGCTGTCGAGGCGCTCGGCTGCACAACCGTGATCTGCACCGACAAGACAGGCACACTCACCGAGAATGAGATGACCGTGCGGAAGATATCCGCATCAGCGGGCGACACATTAATTGAGGTCACAGGCGAGGGATACACACCTTCCGGGAAATTCATGGCAGGAGATGCGGAGATCATGGATTTGCCGCATCTGGTCCTGAAAATAGGTGTGCTGTGCAATGATTCATCGCTCGTTCAGTCCGATGACGGGGACTGGGCGATTCTGGGCGATCCGACAGAAGGTGCGCTGGTAGTTGCGGCGGCAAAAGCAGGAATCGACAAGCAAGACCTCGCAAACAGGTATCCAAGAGTTGCAGAGGTTCCATTTGACTCGGACCGCAAGTTCATGACCACGATCCATGAGATTCGTGATTCTGATGAGGTCTGGTCTGATTCAGCCTACCTGGTATGTGTCAAGGGCGCACTCGACTCGATCCTTAAACTATGCGATTATATCTATAAAGATGGCAGGGTGGCAGAGATGACCGCAGACGATCTCGATTCGATCAACCATCTTCATAAGGAGATGACATCAGACGCGCTCAGGGTGCTCGCACTCGCATACAGGCTGTCTGATGAGGCTGATACGGCAGAAGATCGCAAGCACGAGTACGAACGTGATCTGGTCTTTGCAGGCATGGCAGGGATGATCGACCCGCCGCGCCCCGGTGTCAGGGGAGCGATCGCCACCTGCAGGGAAGCGGGCATCACCACGATCATGATCACGGGCGATCACAAGGAGACCGCGAGGGCGATCGCACTTGATCTCGGCATCATCGGTATCGATCCGGCTGATCCGAACGACCCCAATGATCCCAATGATCCGAAAGATCCGGAGTACCCGGGAAGAATCCAGATAGCGACCGGCGAAGATCTGGATGCCGGATCAGGTCAGGATGCGTACGTGTATGCAAGAACTTCACCGGCTCACAAGGTGCAAATCATAAAAGCACTTCAGGATCAGGGCAACGTCGTGGCGATGACCGGCGACGGCGTGAATGACGCACCTGCGCTCAAGATGGCTGACATCGGGATCGCAATGGGGGTCACAGGAACCGACGTGGCAAAAGAGGCGTCTGACATGGTGCTCACGGATGATAACTTTGTTTCGATCGTACATGCGGTCGAAGAGGGGCGCGGAATCTATGATAACATCAAGAAGTTCCTCAGGTTCCAGTTATCCACCAATGTCGGTGCGATTTTACTGATCTTTGTCGGGCTGCTTGCAGGGCTGCCGCTGCCGCTTGCGCCGATGCAGATACTCTTCGTCAATCTGCTGATGGACGGTCCGCCTGCGCTCTCGCTCTCGATGGAGCCGTACCACCAGACCATGAACCGCCCGCCAAGAGACCCGAGGGAGCCAATAATCACAAAGGACGTGCTGAAATTTATCACGGGCGCGGGAATGCTGATGTTTGTCGCTACCATTCTTGTGTTCTGGTATGCGCTGCAAGAATACGCTGGCTCGGAAGATTGCGTACGCCACGCACGCACGCTTGCGTTCACCACATTCGTCTTCTTCCAGCTCTTCAACGCGTTCAACTGCCGGTCGGACAGGTATCCACTGAGCCGGATCGGCTTCTTCTCGAACCGATATCTGATCGGTGCGGTTCTGTTGTGCGCTCTGTTGCAGTTATGCATTCTGTACGTGCCGTTTTTGCAGTTACTATTTGGTACCGTTCCGCTGGTGGACGTACGTGACTGGATCATTGTGCTCTCTGTCTCTGCAACGATCTTCGTGGTGGTCGAGGGGGTGAAGATGATCAAAGGGCATCTGACCCCTGTCTGACACACCCCGGGTTACTAATATATATTAAAGTATAAGTATTTTTATAACTGAACCAATCAGACGCCCACACTACCACATCCCATCCGGTGCAACAGTTAATTTAACGTGCGCACACAGATCATATACTTAAGAAATATCCGTTCCCACTGGAAAATAAAGGTAACAGATCGTATGGCAGAGAAAAAGGACTATTATGAAGTGCTTGGGGTCTCAAAGGACACCGATGAGAAGCAAATCAAAAAAACGTATCGGAAATTGGCGATGCAGTACCATCCTGACAGAAATCCATCGCCTGACGCAGAAGACAAGTTCAAGGAGATATCAGAGGCGTATGGCGTGCTATCTGACCCTGAAAAGCGGAAAAGATACGATCAGTTCGGGCACGCCGGCATCGATGCGCAGTACTCAGCCGAAGACATCTTCGGAGGCATCCACTTCGAGGACATATTCGGAGATGTGGGGGGCGGTGGATTCAGGCGGGGCGGCTTTGAAAGCATCTTTGAGACGTTCTTTGGAGGGGGCGGCGGTGCTGGAGGATATGGTCCGCGAACGGTTCCGCAGCGGGGTTCCGATCTCAGATATGATCTGCACATACCACTTGCGGACGCCGCGCACGGCACAGAAGCAAAGATGAGACTGATGCGCACCGAAACCTGTGATACATGCAGCGGGAGCGGCGCAAAACCGGGCACCTCCCCAAAGACCTGCGCAAACTGCAGGGGTACCGGGCAGGTCAGTCAGGCAAGGCGGACGCCGTTTGGTCAGTTCATCACCTCCACCCCGTGCAGACAGTGCCACGGCACAGGTAAGATGATTGAGGCACCGTGCGGTTCCTGCAACGGCACAGGCAGGGTGCGCCGCGCCAAAACGATCTCGGTATCGATCCCGGCTGGCATCGAGTCAGGATCGAGGCTGCGCGTTGCCGGCGAGGGAGAGCACGGGGTACAGGGCGGTCCGCCCGGCGATCTGTATGTTGTCATGCATATCGACCCGGATCCGGTCTTTGAGCGGGACAGGGACAACATCCTGTACGAACTGCCGATCCGTTTTACGCAGGCTACGCTCGGAGATGAGGTGGTGGTGCCGACGCTGCACGGAGACGTGAAGATGAAGGTCCCGCCGGGCACACAGTCCGGTTCGACCCTCAGGCTGCGCGGCAAAGGCATGCCAAAACTGCATGGACATGGAAAAGGCGATCAGCTTGTGAAAATTGAGATTGCGGTGCCCAAACATCTTTCCGAGCAAGAGCGGGGATTGCTCACCGAATTACAGGAAATCGAGGATAAAACCGGTTATGGCGGGAGCGCCAGCGGCTCAGGTAACAAAAAACGAAAAGGAATCTTTGAAAAAGTTAAAGACGCCTTTGAATGAGCGTTTATAGCGTCTAATCACATGAGACGATGATCGAGTCCAGATTCACGGTTCCGACACGGGTCAGGTATCCGCATCTGATACAGACCTGTATCAGACCATAACGTCTCAGGCGGCTCTTGCATTTGGGGCATCTGGTCAGCTGGTGCATCATATCGAATTTCCCTCCAATATTTTCCAATCTTTTCGGACGTGCGACATCAGACGCGTGATACCGGCAATCTCTCCATTCCTTGCGCCCGCACAGCAAGATGGGATTCTGACTGGCGCGTACTGTGTGTGATACAATGGTATATAAGTTTATCGTAAAATGCTACGTTCTCTTATGATAGTATTAACCAAATATTGGGTGATCGATTTACCGCATAAAATAATTATTTTAGTAACATTATATATTACACAAAACTTTTGTATACCTGATAGATGTAATCTTGTGAAAGCAACCATACAACTGATCAAATCGGCATCGCAAGAAGGATGACCTCAACGGTGACCGGGAGATCGTCGCCCCGCCGCGGACGCCGTGATCGCGCTTGGGCTTGCTGTCAGCGGCGGGCGGGTCACCAATGCGGATGTGACCTGCGATGGGAGATATCACCTCCCCTGACGCGCTCAGGATCCTGCAAGTCACAGCCTACGCGATAGAATTATGACAGATAGAACAGGAATAGTGGTGCTAAAATGATAAATGCTGTGAGAATAAAAGAGGTAGGAGAGAACGTAGTGCTGCGTAAAGAGGACTTTGAAAGTCTGATTTGGGATATGGAATCTCTGATGGAACAGATAAGAGAAAGCGAAAAAGATACTAGAGAAGGAGACATTCTCGAAATAAAGACCGAAGATGGTCTAAACAATCTGTTTGTGGAGTGATGTTGTGAAATACGGTCTGAAGTACCCAAACACATTCGAAAAACAAATCGAAAGATTTAAAAAGAAAGATAAAGTGTTGATGGCAGCCGGGGTGCCTGCGTGAATCAGAAGAACCGATACACCCTCGTTTTCCTTGCAATCATCATATTAGCAACAGCACTCCGTTTTTACACCCTCGATGACCGGGTTTTCCATCATGACGAGGGTGTGCACGGATACTTAACCTACAAATTGTTCAAAAACGGCGCATACCACTATGATCCGACGTACCACGGTCCTTTTCTCTATTACACGACCGCAGCGATCTTTCACCTGTTCGGAGACAGTAATTTCACAGCCCGGCTGTTTCCCGCGATCGCGGGCGTGCTGCTGGTCGCGTTGATGTACCCACTCAGGGGTAGGCTCGGGGATCTGGGAGCGATCCTCACAGCAGCGATCCTCACAATCTCACCTTCTTTCCTCTACTATTCGAGATTCTTCAGAAACGACATCTGCATCGCGCTCTTCTCGCTCGTCTTCGTCATATCCGCTGTCAAATACATAAAATATAAAGACGACTGGCGCAGGCTGATCTATGTCTGCACAGGCGCAATGGCAGGCTCGCTTGCCGTCTGCACAAAAGAGAATGCGTATATCATTGCCGGCTTCTTTTTCCTCTTTGTGCTGGGATATCTCGTAACCAAAAAGGAGATAAATACCCACACAGCGATCGACACATCATTATTCGCACTGATCTCATTTGCCGTCTTTGCAATCTTCTATACGAACTTCCTCACGGATCCCGGCGCACTCTTCTCGGTGATCCCGGACGCCATCAGCCACTGGGCAGAGATGCACAGAATCGAGCGCATCGGAGGTCACTGGTCGTTCTATCTCCCGATTCTTGTCCGGTACGAGCTTCCAATCACGGTATTTGCATTCGCTGGCGGAGTCTACT
>JAUWHQ010000178.1 GCA_030605805.1 Methanosarcinales archaeon
ACAACAAACAACGGTCTGAGCGTGGCAGCACACATAGATGAGCGAGAATATGAGAACGGAATCAAGTTTTCGGATGACGATATGGCGCAACTACAAATACAACCACACTCATTACATCCTAAATGGAATTACTCTATATTACCAAGAGATTCTGGTGTGCATGAGACGAGTTGATTTCGATAGGTTATTTTTCGGTGGACCCTAAGATGAACTCCGGCGACTCAGCCAAACACAGCCGCTGGAACTCCGCCCAGCCCCCTTCTGACAACTCAGCCCCCACATCCACCCGAGCGTATCTCCATGAGCGTCGCAAGAGCGCTCCGAATCTCCCCAGATAGCGGGGCGCAGACGTCGCCTGCGAATGTCCGGGCAGTAACCTCCTCCATGCCAGCACGACGGAACCAGCCCATCATGCGCTGGAAATGCAACTCATGCGCCGCCCCCACGGCAAACGGGGCGATCCCTGAGGATGTCGCATTCAGCCGGGCTTTACCACCCGTGCAAGCTCCTTTAGTAGCGGCAGGGGCTCTCCGAAAACGTATCCTGCGCAGTTCGCACTCCACACCCAGTCGAAAGTATCGTCGTCAAGCGGGAGGTTGTTCATACCCCCTTCCTGAAAGGATATCTGCTCAGAGCTGCCTGCCTTCTCTGCAATGCTTCTCGCATAAGCCAGAAACTTCGGGGACATATCAACGCCGGTGACGTGCCCTCCCACTGCCTCTGCAAGCAACAAGGCTTGCAAGCCGATCCCGCATCCAACGTCAAGCCCCTGGCTCCCGCGAGGGAGATTGAGTGCAAGGACCACACGGCGCATGACAGGTTCTTGCAGGGGGTTTGTCACCACCAATTTCTGCAGGTAGCTATCTGTGTCGTATATAGTGCTTTCGGTGCTATTCTTTTCGTTCCTCATTTCTACACCCCCATTTGTTTATTGACCGGTTCTGCGCTATCTCCTGGTGCAGACGTATGTTGCCCGAAACCCATTACCATACTCGGGCGCCCTCGATCTCGAACTTCACGCAGTCATCTTTTGCCTGATGAGTAGCTGATCATCGATCAGACGGCGCCATCTGTAGAGATAATACGACAGCTCAGGTTCATCATCCGCCCACACAACGATTGCATCTTCAAGCACCTCTGCTTTCATGTAAAGCGGAAGCGTTTCAAAGATTTTTATGTCATATTTTTCTGTTACGTCCTCTGCAAGAAACATATTGAATATTTCTTTCACGTTCCTTACGCCCGCAACCAGACAGATGTCTATATCAGAACGGATCGTATAACTATCATTAGTGTATGAGCCAAACAGGATAATCCCCTGCAGATGGCTCTTTAAGAAATCAAAATCCTCTGAGATCTGCCTTTTCATCGATTCTTCAACCATTCTCTCACCATTGAGCCAAATACCCGGAATGATGGCAGAACTTCCTGCACGCTCTCGAAAGCAAGCAGATCGTCTATCCCGTTATATTCGTGCACCAGCACATTCCTGAGACCATTTGCCCTCTTGAGGTTCTCGGGTAACATCGGGTTCAAGAAGGGGTTTCAGCCGCTCCAGATTTGTATAGTCGTCCTTCACGAGTATGCCTTCCTCTTTTGCCATCATAGCACTTAAATCGCCAAGCGCCTCAGTTAGCTCCTGAAACTCCTTGTATAATGCTTTTCTGAGCACCCGGTTCCCAATCAACTCGTCTACTTCAGGGAAGTTCTCCTCTATGAATGTCAGCCGGTCTTCAAGCGTCTCAAGCTTCTGGTAGAACCGTCTTTCTCTCTTCTCGTCCATTGCATCGCCACTATTCTGTCTGGTCTAACTGGTAAATAGATTTTACTCCGGATGGCTTTGGGACAGGTCATAGAAGCACCCGCATCATCCCCTCCCGATACTCCTGAAATGCATCCCTCCCAGCATCAGTCAGCCGGAGCATCGTATGCGGCTTTCGGTCCACAAACTCCTTCACGACCCCGGGTGTACCCGGCTGCTGCAAGCTTGCTCGTATGCGAGAGGAGATTGCCGATCGCGTCGAGCCCTGACTGGTCGCATCAAAAAGAGGAAGTCTGCGCTTTCGACAACATAGAGGTATGCCATGATCATGAGCCGCGCTGGTCCGTGGACTGTGAGAAAGATCTTCTTGACTTTTAAAGACTCACACGTTCCATGATGGGTGGGCTGGCATCAGGAACAAGCAATCCTATGGAGAACTGCTATGGAATACCGAACCATGCTGGGATAAAACGCAAGTGAAGTTGGCGAAAAGCTTTAGATGAAGACCCGAAAGTCAATTCTGGTGTTTGAATGGAAATTGAAGAGAAAAATGTGATGCAGCCTCTCCTTGTGGATATAGACAATCTCAAATGGAAAGTGGATGGGATCGAAAAGATGCTCGAAACACTCATCGATATCTACATCGATGTATTCTATGAAGTCAAAGATGATTATTTAGAAGAGTTGAAGACGCTAAAAAAGGAGCGGGGTAAGGTTTTTAATTCTATCGAGGAATTTGATAGGTATTTCGAGTGATGCAATGCAGTACAAATTCGAAATCAAACCGAAGTTGGAGAGAAAGTTAAAGAAAATTAAAAATAAAGATTACGCGATGTTTAAAACCGTACGGGATAAAGTGGGGGATATAATTAGGAATCCATACCATTACAAGCCATTGAGGTACGATCTAAAAGGATTGAGAAGGGTCCACGTTGGAAAGTCTCACGTCCTGATCTTTGAAATTGATGAACCATCGAAAACTATTCGATTTCTTGATCTGGGTCATCACGATGAGATTTATGGAAAAAGACGTTTGGGTTTTTGAGTGTGATCAACACTCCACCGGACGTGCCGCGGAAAAATCGTGGGATTCTCAGAGCATATTTTAGTGCTTGAATTTATTTATCGTCAATTCTCAGTCATCTCCCCCAAGCACCTGCATCATCCCCTCCCGATACTCCCGGAAAGCATCCCTTCCCGCACCAGTCAGCCGGAGCATCGTATGCGGCTTTCTGTCCACAAACTCCTTCACCACCTCGATGTACCCCGCAGCCTCAAGCTTGCTCGTATGCGAGGACAGATTGCCAGCCGTAAGCCCGGTCTGGTGCATCAAAAAGAGGAAGTTTGCGCTTTCGACAACGTAGAGGTATGCCATGATCATGAGCCGCGCTGGTTCGTGGATCAGGCGGTCGATTCCCGCGATGGGCTGGAGGTCTTCGCTGCTGCCGGAATCACTTGCTGGCATCATGCACCACCGTTTCCGGAAGCGGATATTTGCGCAGGAAGCGGATGAAGATGACCAGACCGCCAAGGACTAAAAATCCCCCTATGAGAACCAGATACAGTATCAATCCGGTACATCCGGATCCAAATTCTATTAAAGAGAAGACTAGCCCCAGAATCACTGACAGGATCGCATATCCGTAATAACGGATGCTTCCGGATCTGGATTGCGCATGAGCGAAGGGTCCGACCAGAATCATCCCGAAGAACAATGGCGACCACTTCACCCAACTGGAATAATCCGTTACATTGCCAAAGATAGAGATCAGGGTGAACATGATCACGATAACTGCAAGTTCGAAGAGAAGGACACCTGTTAGGGCATCTTTTGGATTTTCCCGACGGAATTTGACAAACCCGATCCGCGGATAAGTGTAGCGTCTTCGGACAAACTCTACAATCTTTCCGGAGAATACTATCAATAATATATAAAATGCAAAGACGGTAGAATAGAAGAACCCTCCGAAAGTCATGAGGATCAGCCCCATCATGATTTCCATCAAGCCGTCCTGCTGGGAATCCCGGTATGCCTTCTTCTCGAGTTCTTTGAGATTGATTTCTTGTGTCATGATGCACATCCGTACATTAACGTAAAGGAGTTTGTAGTATATAAGACTTTGTGTTGCAAAGTTGTTTGTAATAAGCAATACATAAAATCAGAAAATGCGATAGCTACCTCTGGCTAACAACCACCCGGCAAGCGCTTCCGCGCCCCTCGTCCGGGTCGTACCCTCAGAAGATACCAGCCACGGACACGCCGCACAATCACCCCGCGAACCGCCCTGTCGCACAGAAACATGATGACCGGGATGATCATTCGCCCCACCGTTACTCCGAGCGAACCCCTGACGCGGTATGCGAATGTCTGCTCATGAAAGACCGGATGCAGCCGGATCGAGACCGCAGGAGAACGGGTCAGCGGGACGGAAGCCGCATGCAGGAACCCTGCTAACATGCCGGTCTCAGCAGGATCATC
>JAUWHQ010000119.1 GCA_030605805.1 Methanosarcinales archaeon
TCGTTAAGAATTAACCTGAACAAAATCTATAATGTTTCTGGTAATAAATCACAAAAAAGTAAGGAATATAATGAACCGCAGATAAACGCTGATGAACGCAGATTTGGTTAACCGGGCATCTGCGTTTATCTGCGTGCATCCGCGGTTATTTAATATCGGAAAGATCATATTATCTACGCATAGGACATCTTAAATGTTCAGGTTATTTGTGTGCGGTTGCTAAGCGTCACTTCGTCAGGAGTCGAGCCGCATCCTTTGCAAAGTACGTGATGATCATGTCTGCGCCCGCACGTTTGATTGCGAGCAGCGATTCGCATATCGCCTGATCGCAATCGAGCCACCCCCTCGCGCCGGCAGCCACGATCATTGCATACTCGCCGCTCACCTGATATGCGGCGGTGGGCATCCTAAACGTGGTCTTGACCCGGTGCAGGACATCGAGATACGGGAGCGCAGGCTTCACCATCACGATGTCGGCGCCCTCGTCTATGTCCAGTTCAAGCTCGCGCAGCGCCTCATCTGTGTTTGCAGGATCCATCTGGTACCCGGAGCGGTCCCCGAATGCGTATCCCGAATCCGCAGCCTCTCTAAACGGACCATAGAAGCATGAGCAGTACTTGGCAGCGTAGGACATGATCGGAGTCTCTGTGAACCCATCGATATCAAGCGCAGTCCTGATCGCACGCACCATGCCATCCATCATGCCTGATGGCGCAACGATATCGGCGCCTGCCCGGGCATGGCTTGCCGCAACCTTCCCGAGAACTGGCAGCGTCGGATCATTGAGCACCAATCCGGCATCATAATCGACGATGCCGCAGTGCCCGTGCGTGGTGTACTCGCAGAGACAGACATCAGTTATGATGAGCAGATCGTCTGTTTCAGACCGGATATTCCGTATCGCCTGCTGGATAACGCCATCATCGTCATAAGCGCTCGTTCCCCCTTCATCCTTTGTTTCAGGTATCCCGAAGAGGAGAACTGCCGGAATTCCGAGGTCCTCGATCTCCTTTGCCTCACCTGCAACCTTATCCAGCGGGAACCGGTATTGATCTGGCATGGACCCGATCTCTACGGGTTCTTCGATCGTTTCATCCACGAAGATCGGGCAGATCAGGTCATTTGCGGAAAGCTCGGTTTCAGCCACGAGATTCCGTATTCCGGGCTGCCGCAGCCTGCGCATTCGTGTTTTCGGGAACATGACACCATCTATTACGATCGCATCACTGATTAATCCTTCGACTGTGGGGTCGCGGGACTGCCAGCCACCAGAAGACCCGGAAGACCCAAACGACCATGGAGTTCGGTGAGCACAAGGTTATTTTGGAAGTGCCAGACAAAATATCCACGATGAGCCCCCACGCAACGATCCCACCAAAAACGATCTCGATCACGGTGGTCACCAGAGGTAAGTACGGGCAGCGTGCGATCCGGACAATCCGAGAGAAGACCGGATTTGAGGTGACAGAGGTCCCTGTCCCGGCAGACCTCCCGGATTTCATCGAGGATACTGCACCGTACACAAGGGACGTGGCACCGGCGCTAAGGTCTGATCTGGTCATCATCTTTGCCCTGCATCCCGACCTCACGCCCGCCTTTGCCGAGTGTGCGGCAGAATCAGGAGCAGGCGCAATCATCGTATCCGGAAGCGACACATCAGAACTCCGGAGGATCGCATCAACATATCAGATACACATTCACGCGGACGAGATATGCTGCTCGCTCGTGCCATGCCACGATCAGACAATCGATGAATTCACATCGGTTCTCGGAATGCCTGTCTTCCGGATATCGGTGGAAGGCGGTGTCGTGTCAGACGTCGGCGTCATAAGAGGCAGTCCATGCGGCGCAAGCTGGTGGGTGGCATCGCAGTTACCAGGCACACCGGTTGCGGAGGCGCCGGCAAAAGCCGGATTGCTCGCGGGGCAGTACCCGTGCCGTGCCGTGCGCGGCACACGCGGCGGAATCCATAGATCGGCAGAGATCCACAAGAAGGCGGTCGAGGCGGCGCTGACTGATGCCGGAGTTTGGCGCCTTTAGCGAACATACTCGGGTATTATATGGCGTTTTAAATACATCCCGCGTTACAACTGCGGATCAGCAGAGCAACTGTTTTCAATATCAGGAAGAAATATTGCAAAGTAGGGCTACAAAACGCCCCGGCGGAGAAAGCAAGATCCAGTCAGCCAAAAAAGTACACGAGAGTTGCACGAAGCGGAAATCATAGTCCGGATTCGATCCTCATGTCTTGTGCCCCCGACCTCTTCCCGCGCACGGATGCTTCCCGGTTGTGCAGAATTCGTTGAAATGTTCAAGCCACTGTGGATATTCCGGTGCGTCTTTTACAAAAATAACCAGATTTTTGATCTGGGTTGTTGTTATCGCGTGTAGTTCATGTTCCATTGTGCAGGCGTCCTTGTCTGCAATCTTTTCAGGGACGTTTATGATCTCTAAGAACGCTTTTATGATATCATGCCGCTCTTTTATGATTAATGCTATCTTACCCCCCACCTCAGTCAGTTTCACGCCGTCATACTTTCTGTATTCGACCATACCCTTTTTATCAAGCCTATTCACCATCTCGACAACACTTGGCGGTCTCACGCCCAGAGTGATGGCTATATCCTTTATTCGCGCATGCCCCTTCTCTTCTGTGATATTGAGGATCGCTTCCAGATAATCCTCCGCTTTTCTCGATAGCATGATTGGTATTAGGGCAGCCTACGATTTCAATCTTTCTACCATGCCCGCGCCTTTAGGGGTCAGCGCATACACCGCCATCTCAGAACCAGTATCCGTGCCGCGGCACTGCTCACATAAATCTCGGGTCGAGCAGGAGCACCGCATCTCTACCCTCTCCAGATACCCCTCATCCACCAGAAATTCGATCATCGCCAGGAGCGTGGACCGGTTCATGGCAAGCTCCCCTGCGATCGTATCGATGGTGGTTCCGTTCTCGATTCTTGACAGAACCTCCTCCATTCTGCTCACGATGAAGTCCCACCCCTCGTTTCCCCAGATACCCTCTTGCGGACATAATAGATCACAACAAGCGAGAACGGCAGCAGCAAGACCGCTGGCGCATAAGGCGGTGCGTACGCCTCAATAAAGCCAGTGAGCGTGTTGAACCAGGGTCCCTCCTCGCCGCCGGGTATCGATTCCGTGATCATCGCAAAGATGTCGCACCCTGCTATGATCCAGATCAGGATGCTTCCCATGGCGACCTTTGCAAACTGGTGGATGTCGCCCATGTTCCGGGCGCCTGAGAGGTACAGCAGTCCCGCAAAAAACACAACGAGTCCGCCCCAGCCGCCTCTGAAGATGTCGTTTGGTATCTCAAGGATCCCGTAAGCAAACTCGCTTCCACTTGCTGTGACCATCAGGTCTGCAAGTCCAAATGCTGTTGTTGCGATGCCGAGTATGGCGAAGTAGATGACCGCGACCGCCGATGTTTGCGATGCTGGCGATGTTGGCGATGTTGATTGTCCAGCCATTCTCACGCCACCCCCAGGAGTTTTCCTATCAAGTGTATCAGTCCGCCATAGAGGAAGACGGTCACTGCAAGAACAGCCAGTGCCCCGATCAGCTCTTTCAAGCCTTCTTTTAACATCATCACAAACGTTGCGACACACGGGAAGTAGATCGAGACGAGTACAACCGCTGTGATCATCTGGTATTTCGTCATCTCGATTACGGATAGTTGCGCAACCGCAAGGTCTTTTCTGAGGAACGCGGCAACGAGCGGACCCGCGGTCTCTGCCGGTACGCCGAACCAGCCGACGAAGATCGGCGCAAGGAGATCGCCAAGAAACCGGATGACACCGAGCTGGTAGAAAACGCCCACGATGGCGCAGCCGAGCATGACGAATGGGAGTGCGACCATGAAGAAGCCCTTGACCCTGCCCAAAACCTTCTTTCCGATATTACTCAGCATCGGTCGCCGGTACGGCGGCACATCGATCAAAAACTCAGGCGCCCTTCCCGGAATGACCTTGTTTAAGATGTAACCGAAGATAAAGTACCCGATGATCAGATAGAGCAGAATCCAGCCCATCAGGTCAGGAACCACATCCTGCATGATCCCGATCTGCGCGCCGCACGGAATGAAGATTGCAAGCAGCGTCATCATGATGAACCGCTGTTTCTTTGTCTCAAGGATTCGTGTCGCGGTAACGCCTGGCACATTGCACCCGAGTGAGAGGATCGTTGGCACGATCGCATACCCGTGCAGACCGATCTTGTGCAGCATCGTATCGATCAAGACAGCGAGCCTTGGCATATACCCGATATCCTCTAAGATTGCAAGCATCAGGTAGAATATAAGTATCGCAGGCAGAACAACGCCGATTGCAACGAAGAGTCCTGATGTTAAGACACCAAACGACTCCAGACAGTTGCTAGAAAGCACGAACTCGCCGCTCTCGATACCGCCTGCATCGACCATGATGGCATATAGCCAGCCGCCCTCTCCCGGGAAGACCGCCTGGAGCCATGGCAGCCAGTATGCGTCAAAGAGTCTCACAAAGAATCCGTCTGTGAAAAATCCTGCAAACGAGCCGAATACGCTCCAGAATCCGTAAAGAATCGCTATCGCAACAGGTATGCCGGTCATCGGCTTGATTGTGAGTTCCCCGATCGCATCCTTGAGCGTGTGTCTGTACACTCCGAACGTCACGGTCTCCTTTGATATCCTGTCGATTAAGTCCCAGCGCTCTTCAACACCGAGTTTCATGTCGCACCTCCTGCGCCGGCAGCATCTGCGGTGATTGTGGTCTTCGCAGCGTTTGCGATGATATCATCCACCTTGACCGGTTTCGCATCTTTAAGCCTTGATACAAGCTCTTTGATCCCTTCGCCCGAGATTGCAACGGTCGAAACCACGGGAATGCCAAGAATTCGCTCCAGATTCTCAGCATCGATCAGGATGTTCTTGTCCTCGGCAACATCCCGCATATTAAGCGCGATCACCAGAGGATAACCCTCCTCGATGATCTCAAGCGCGAGATAAAGCCCGCGTTCAATCTTGGATGCGTCGATGACGGAAATCACCTTAACATCCTTGCTCTCATGCAACATCGCAACAGCAACCTCCTCTGCCCTGTCCTTCGGATCAAGAGAGAACGTTCCCGGTACATCTGTGAGTTCAACGTCCTCGCCCTCGATTTTCATCCATCCCTTCGTGTAATCGACTGTTGTTCCCGGATAATTCGACTCGGTGACGTTTGCTCCCGTCAAACGGTTGAAAAAGACGCTTTTGCCGACGTTGGGGTGCCCCATCAAAAGAATCTTCATCACGCCACCTCTACAGTGATCTTCTCTGCCATATCCAGTCCAAGCGAGGTCTCTGCCCCATCGACAACCACATCCACCGGACCTTTGATCGGCTGTTTCGTAACCATCCTGAGCTTCTTGCCGACTCTGATGCCCATGCCAGCAACCCGTTTCCGCAGATCTTCCTTGATCTCGGTTACGGTGCCCTGTTCATCGTAATCCATCTCAGATAATTTCTTTTTCATTTTACTGTACCTTAGCAACCCTGATTTTCTGCGCCATCCCACGACCGATCGAGATGACGTTCCTATCAACCTCGATCGTGATCGGACCGTTTGTGGAGATCACGCGCACGATACTACCCTCGGAGATTCCTCGCAGGTTCAATTTCTGCCGGATGCCATGACCCCCGCCGATTCCTATGATTCTTGCGGGCTTGCCCGGTTCCATCTGTGCCAGACTCGTATCATTTGAACATGTATGCATCGTTTCACCATTTAGGCTGTCCTACTGGAATATAATCAAAAAAGTGTTGTTAGGTATACAAATACCATGCCCTAAATAAATTAGGGTTTTTTCGGAAAACCTAACAAATCAGAATCGTCATCAGGGTCGTCGATGGCTACCGTTGCCTATCCGATCGTCAGTTTACGCGCTCCTCGCCATATTCCTTTGTTCTGATTCTGACATCCGAGAGAACCGGATTCGCGTTTCTTGCAAGCGCCATCAACTCGTCCCGCGTAAACGATCGCGGGGACATCTTCCTCCATGCGTGCTCTGGCATGCCCTGCTGAAGGATGTACCGCACATCCCCTGCCAGTTCTCTGATCTGTGCGGCAATCGACCGTATCTCCTGCGGTGACCCGATGAGGTCAGGAAATACCGTTGTTCTCACCTCGAAATCAATCTTATGTTCCCGGCATAGATCGTATAGTCTCAATGAATCCGCGACATGGTCAGCCGCATCGATGCCGCAGATATGCAGATACGCATCCCGTTTTAGCGGCGCCTTCACATCCATGCATATCAGATCAACGAGATGCGCCTCGATCATCTGCCTGATCCTGCCGGTGTAGTATCCGTTCGTTTCAACCCCGACCAGCAGACCCTGTCTGTGAGCGAACTCTGCGAGACTGCGAAGCGCAATCGTTTGATGAAACGGCTCGCCTCCGGTGAAAACGACGCCGCTTATGAATAGAGAGTTCTTTTTGATCTCTGATTCGATCTCTTCGACGTCAGCAGGTTCTGCGGTCAGTTTTCCCATCTCGAGGAGCGCGTAGTTCTGGCAGTACGGACAGCGGAACGGGCAGCCCATCAGAAAAACCACGGTTACGGCTCGCCCATACCAGTCAACCGTCGATAGCGGGATGATGTTCTTTGCCATGATCACCTATTGTCTGTGTGCTTTGTACGGATACCTGATCTGTTTGCCACATGCACCACATGTGATGACGACGCAGGCGCCATTCAGCCTCACCCGGCACGTTCTGCCCGGGACAAGGTATTTTCCGCAATGTTTGCACATTCTGCGCTTTAAATGAGGGGGGATTCGCACCCTGTGCCGCATCCCGATCCGTTTTGCCAGATCTATGTAGCGGTCGCTCAACAGAGGGCGCGTCCCTGATATCAGATCGGCAAGCTCAAACAGCCGGTTTATCTGCTGCTGTGCAATCTCTCTGATCCATCTCTTCCTCTGCCTTCGTGCCATCGATAAACACTCATGGATGCAACAGTACTTATCAATACTGCCTTTTTGTCATTTGCTGCCCATCTGACCGCAGCATCGCAAGGGTCTGTTCCGGGCGTTGCCGGCGCAGAAGCGCGAGACGTAAGAATACTGCTCAAACTCGTAATCGAACTGCCGCCATTCGAGTTTGTTCTCTGTGAGCCGTGTTCTTACCATGGCTGGTATGCTCTGGTGCGCATAGTAATAGTACCCCCGAACCATCGCGGGTTCTGTGTGCCGAACCATTGGCAGAGGTCTCTTTCGCTCCATGCATGACAGACCCCCGTGTGGGCTGGCAACGTTAAATACGAATCGGCGCAAGAGTATCTATGCATGACACAAAAGCCGCTGAATTATCTGACTCTTGATGATGTGTCTGTAAGTGGGAAGACCGTACTTGTCAGAGTCGATCTGAATTCTCCGATGTCTCCGGACGGATCAATCCTTGATGATGCCAGATTCAAGAGCCATTTACCAACTCTGGGCGATCTGACTGATTCAAAGGTTGTGCTGCTCGCACACCAGAGTAGACCCGGTAAAAGGGATTTTACAACGATGGAAATGCATGCACAGCGGTTGCAGCGTCTTTGCCGGCGGACGGTCACTTATGTGGATGATATATTCGGATCGCACGCCATAAATGAGATCGAATCGATGAATAGAGGTGACATCATCCTGCTTGAGAATACCCGGTTTTATTCGGAGGAGGGGCTGTCCCGATCGCCTGATGAGCATGCGAACACCATCATGGTGAAGCGGCTCGCCCCGCATGCCGATCTGTTTGTGAATGATGCGTTTGCAGTCTCGCATCGCTCGCAGCTATCTGTCGTCGGGTTCACCACGGTTCTGCCGTCAGTCGCCGGGAGGCTGATGGAAAAGGAGATCAAATCACTGGGCAGAGGTTTTTCAGAGAGTGGGACTGTATTCGTGCTTGGCGGCATCAAAGCGAACGATTCGATCGATGTCATCAAAAACGTTGCGGCGCGCAGCGAGGTCGAATCAATCCTCGTCACCGGGCTCGTTGCAAACGTATTTCTGGCAGCAAAAGGCGTCGATCTCGGTAAGAAGAACCGCGATTTCATGAATTCGATAGGCTGCGCTGTTGAGGTTGAACATGCACACAAACTGCTCGCAAAATACGGAAACAAGATCGAGCTCCCGGTCGATGTCGCATGTGCCGACCAGGACGATCCGAAGAAGCGTGTGGAGATGTTGGTATCCGAACTGCCGACCGATCTATCGATCAATGATATCGGGCTCGAGACGATCGTCCTGTTTTCAGAGAAGATCAGGAACTCACAGACTGTGATCCTGAACGGACCTGCAGGGGTGTTTGAAAACGACGCTTTCGAGCTTGGAACAAAAGAACTCGTTACGGCAGCGACAAAATCAAAGTTTTCGATCGTCGGAGGCGGTCACATCGCTTCTGAGGCGCATGCTCTTGGCATCGAGTCAAATATCTCGCATATCAGCACAGGCGGTGGCGCTTGCATCGATTTCTTGTCAGGACGCCCGCTTCCGGGCATCGAAGCGCTGGTTCAATCATATAAGCGTTTCAAAAGCAAGCTTCTCGCAACTGTCTGATTATACACCCGATCGCGTGCGTAAAAACGCTTTTTGCTTTTATCAGAAGGATAAATGCGGCAGTACCACCATAAACCATTCCCCGGTTAACGAGGTCCGGACGCCAGAGATCAGGGCAGAATCAGAACCGCAACATTATTGCAACACTTAAGGGTAATAAAAGAGTGATGGCGCAACTCTTTGATCTGTTCGGAAAGAAGGATAGGGAACATAAATCCCAGATCGATGAGTTGCAGCGGCAGATCGATCAATTGAGCGCAGAAAATCAGAAATTAAAGATAAGACTGGATAAAAAGGATGAGAAAACAAGGGATGCGCTCACGAGGAAACAGGAAGTCGAAGAAATCCTGAACCACACCCAGAAGCAAATAACAACGCTTGAAAATGAACTTTCGGCACTGAAAGAGGAAGCATCGAAAAATATCACATTCAGCGGCACATATCTGTTGAACAAGAAAAGTTTTGAGGAGATCGTGCTCGAACTTGGTTCGATACGGTCGCAATCCAAAAATCTTCACTCGATCTACTTTAATATGAATGCAAGGAGATCTGATTTCGATTTTGGGGATTTTATTGACGATAATTGCATCTATATGTTCGATCAGATCAAATCGAACCATGGAAAAGTGCTCTTCTATGATGAGAACCACTGCATCTCGCTTGCCATCGTGCCCCCGTTTGGAATAAAGCGTTCGGATTGGATAACAGGCGATCTGCTGGATATAGATCCTTTGAAGGTGATGTTGACGTGTGAGCCGGTCATCTGCGTCGTGCACGCACATGCAGGGAGCACCGTCGTTGGAACCGTCGAAAAAGGTGATGTCCGCGCCGAGATCGTGAGAACCGGCGTACAGGCGAAGCATACCAAAGGGGGATGGAGCCAGCGAAGGTTTGAGCGGGGGCGGGATCAGGATATCGAATATCACATAAAAAAAGTGCAGGAAAAGCTTCAATTGATGCTGGGTGGGGCAGATGGGGTGGACAGACCGAACATTGATATGATCATCGCTGGCGGTGATCTCCGGCTTGCAAGGGCGATGCTTGCGGATATGTCGGATAAGGTGCCAGTGATCGAGAAGAGAGTCGATGTGGAGGGAAATCCGGGGAACATTGCGCTTAAAGTGGCGTGGGCTGGCAGATTGTACCGGCTATGACCGCTATGATTGATATAATGACAGATATAACATCTATGGCAGAAATACTACATCAGGAACACTGCTGCACACACAACAGTCGTCCATCCCTGATCTGCGACAGCATCCTTTGCGATGCCCGTAATTTCGGGGTCGTCGTCGCCTGAAAGGGTGTCATACATCCCTGCTGCAAGATTGCACGCATACCCAAGCGTCTCATCCCTGCCAGTACCTGTTGCATGATACTCCGCGAGATACCCGAATCTGCCAGGGGCTCCCGGAAGCGCACACCCGATGGATGCAGAGACCAGTTCCCCTATATTGTTGGACTCGTTCCTCGAAAGCACCACGAAAGCGATCTCTCCCGGATCAAGCTCTACTATCCCGGATTCTTTTGAGATAACCTGGCATTCTGGTGGCACAATCGAACTGACGGTGACGAGATTTAAGTATTCAATCCCGGCATCACGTAGCGCCATCGCAAACGATGTCAGATGGTCCGGATGTCTCCCGACCCCACCTGTAAAGAATAATTTTCTTGGAATCAGATGTTTTGCCATTGTCTGCTGGTATCTGTTGATATTGGTCATATATACCCGAGCGCATCCTCGATCCTGCCGAGTTCGGGTCCTGTTGTGTCGGCGCCGGCAAGATACCCGGCAGAGTTTGCAAGCAAACCAGAGCCGATCAGCGGCGATCCGAAGTTAACAGTCCCGATATCGACCGGAAGATTGAATGTGTCCTCAAGAATCGCTATTTCGGCATCGCTCACCCTTGGATGCACCAGAACGCCCTTGTTGGTCGCAACCCCTGCCATACCAACCGTCTTCAGCCCGGCAATGGTTGCCCTGCGCACGTCCACCTGCAGCGTCTCCTCTATCGTCTTCACAGCCCGGTTGGGCAGGCGCGGGTGCACGACTGCCGCGGTGTCATTCGCAAGGATGATATTTCCGACAGCGGTCATCACATCAGGGATCGCCTGCACATTCACATTCCCGAGTTCCTGCAGCGGTTCGATCTCTTCTGCGTATGCGTATCTCGAGACCACGAACCCGCTGCAATTTCCACATGCAAGCGAGCCCACAACAAAACTTCCGGCAATCGAGGTCTGCATGACCCGGACGCGCAGCGCCTCTTCGATCTGCTCAGCGGTCGCATGTGGTGTGCCGACCGGGACGAGTGCAACGTTCTCAGTCACCGTGGCAAAGACGCCGAGCACAGGACTGCCACCGATCATCAACTTCATGTCCATCACCAAACACCCCACACCTCAAAAAAGCTCTTCAGGGAACACCAGAGGAAACGTCAAGCGAGTTCCGCCTCTACGGCGCCGTCCTCGAACCGTATGGCATGCACTCTGATGCGCCTCGGCGGTTTCTCCGAGCCACGCCTCCAGATCGCCTCATTGATCGTGCGATCCAGCTTGATGTTCTCTGCATCGGTCTTCATGTGCCTTACAAGATATGCGCGCACATCCTTGATCGCCCGCCTGCTCCGCTTCCACCTCGCCGTTCTTTTTACGGATCTCAGCGGTATCGTGTATATTTGCTCCTTTTCCATCATAACAATCAATCCTTAATGCTGTTCCGCCTCCAGTGGCGCCGTTTCGGGTGGGTTGTCACTTTCCTGTTCGTTTTCATAATTGCCCAGACCGGAACACGTTTATTCTGATTAAACGCCTTTGCAAGGAGTTTTTTCTGTCCTTTTGTCTTTTTGGTCATCGTATCACTTCAAGATTGTAGATGTATATCCATGATCTTTTTGCCTATCAATGTATCGTCTGCATACACCTCGATCGTCACATGGTATATGCCTGCGATCGAGACCCCGCTGACCTTTGCTGGCAGATCGAACTCCGCGCATAG
>JAUWHQ010000162.1 GCA_030605805.1 Methanosarcinales archaeon
GAATTGTTGTTCCCCATCCTTCCCTTGAAGTTCCGGTTCTGGGTCGAGAGCACTTTCTCCCCATCCCCGAGTGCAATCGTCCTTCCGATGCAGAATCCGCAGCCCGGCGCACACACAGCAGCACCAGCCTCAACAAACACAGAAATGATCCCTTCTGATATCGCCTGTGCAAGTACGCTCCTGCTTGCCGGATACACAACCAGCCTCGTGCCCTCCGCGACCCTGTTGTCTTTCAGTATCCGGGCGGCAATCCGCAGATCCTCGATCCTGCCGTTGGTGCACGAGCCGATGCAGACCTGATCAAGCGGCATCCCGGCATATCTGCTCACAGGCGAGACATTATCGACGCGGTGCGGAGCAGCGATCTGCGGCTCGATGTCATCTGCGGCAATCACGATCTCTGATGCATAATCAGCCTCGTCATCGGGTTGCAGTGGCAGGTACTCGTCTGATCTACCGTACCGTCCAAGAAACTCATGAACCTTCTCGTCTGCGGCGCATATCCCGCATTTCCCACCGGCTTCAATCGCCATGTTACACATCACGAGCCTTGACTCGACACTCATCTCATCCACAGCCTCCCCGAGAAACTCCATCGACATGTATGTTGCGCCATCCGCCGTGATCTTTCCGCACAGGTACAGGAATGCATCCTTCGAATACACGTGCTCGGGCAGATCCCCTGATATCTCGATCCTATAACTCGATGGCACCTTGAGCCACGTCTTCCCGTAAGCCATGATCGCTGCCATGTCTGTCGAGCCCATGCCTGTCGCAAACGCGCCGAGCGCACCGTGCGTGCATGTGTGGCTATCAGCGCCGATGATGATCTTGTACGGGGCTGCATGTTTCTCGATGACGATCTGGTGGCATACCCCATCGCCATTCTCATACAGCGCGATCCCGTTCTCACGCGCAAACTCCCGCATCATGATATGGACATTCGAGACCTGTTCGCTCGGGGATGGTGATGCGTGATCGCAGACTGCAATGACCTTTGACGGGTCATGAACTCTTCTTGTGTGCAGTTCATCCTCCATCAACTGGATCGCGAGCGGAAGCGTGCCATCGTGCGCGAACCCGAGGTCCACCGGCACGACGATCAGGTCGTTTGGTCGGACATCCGCCCCTGTTTTCCTGGATAAGATCTTTTCTGCCATTGTTTGTTCTGTCATGTTTCCTCCGGCGGTAAGTCAGATACTTATACCACCGAAACCTAAATAAATAGATAACCAGACAGTTGCAGGCAACCATAAACATGGGAAGGATCAGAAATATGAGGAATATTATAAACATCATGCGGATTATGCTGATTATGCTGATCGTGCTGGTGGTATCGGTTGTGTCGCTCGGATGCGTCCAGCAGAGCCTGCCAGATGCCGCAGAGGTGATCGACACCGATGGCGACGGATGGAGTGACGAACAGGAGCTACGTGCCGGAACAGATCCTGAGAAGAAAGATACCGATGGCGACCGGCACTGGGATCCGCTGGATGAAAACCCACTTGATCCTGAGATACCGGTCGACTGGGTGGCGCTGACCGAGATAAAGACGGCTGAGCCGGCGCCCACACCCACACCGGTTCCGACTCCAACAGTTGAGATCACGTACCCCGAAGACGGCACTACAACCGCCCGCATCCTCACCGTCGAAGGATATGGCAGCGAGCCCGGCGCAACGGTCCGGATTTATGTTTACACCGATAGAGAAGGAAAACGACTCCAGAGCAACGTCGGACACCCCGACGACAATGGCAACTGGGCTGTGGATTCGGTCAGCCTCTGGTCCGAAAGCGGATATATAGGTGGCGAAGAGGCTGTGATCTATGCTGAGATGACCGTTTCAAAACCCGGAGTCGTCTGCACCTACCGTTCGGCAAACGTCACGGTGAGGCGGTCATAGATATAGGGCAACCAGAAGATACCAGAGAATGAAATGAGGAATCAACGATGATCACAGAAAGTCTATTAGCTCCGGGGCACCGCGGCTGTGCAGGCTGCGGAGCAGCGCTTGCGGCAAAGTTCACCCTTGAGGGGGCTGGCAGGGACTGTATCGTGTGCGGTCCGACCGGCTGTCTCGAAGTATTCACAACACCGTACCCTGAATCGGCGTGGCGGGTTCCATACATCCACTCGCTCTTCGAGAATCCTGCTGCGGTCGCATCAGGCATCGAAACAGCGCTTCGGGCACGCGGGAATGATGACACGAAGGTGCTGGTCATAGCAGGAGACGGCTCCACCTTTGATATCGGCATTCGCAGCATATCAGGCGTGTTCGAGCGCGGGCATGATATCACGTATGTGTGTTATGATAATGAGGCATACATGAATACCGGCATCCAGCGCAGTGCTGCAACGCCGTTTGATGCGGCAACCACGACCAGCCCGGCTGGCAGCGTATCGTACGGAAATCCCCGCCCGAAGAAGGATATGCCTGCGATCCTTGTGGCGCACGGCTCGCCTTATGTGGCGACAACTTCGATCTCGTACCCAAAGGACGTGATCCGCAAGATAAAAACCGCTACCGAGACCAGAGGTCCGACTTATGTCCAGATCCACGCGTCATGCTGCACAGGCTGGTACTTTGACAGCGCAATGGCGATCGAGATCGGGAGGGTCGCAGTCCAGACCGCGCTCTACCCGCTCATTGAGTTTGTGGACGGCGAACTCGGGAAGGTGCACAAGATCAAACAGAAGCCTGTCGAAGAGTATCTTCGTATGCAGAGGCGGTTTAAGCACCTGTTTACAGAGAGCGGCAAAGAGGAGCTTGCAAAGGTTCAGGCGATCGCCGACCACAACGTCGAGCGGTACGGGCTCGCGAGATGAGGGTGGCTATTAGTCTGCCACTCCAATCCCTCATGTGATGAGGGTCCATAGCCTGGAATTCGGGTATTGTCCTGATCAATAGTCGATACCATCCTGAACATCAACAGCTCATTTTCACCTCCCGATGTAATCTGTTATCATGCGTGCTTTGGTTATACTTCACACCGCCACAACTTGAGATTTTTCAAACCCGACGATTACCGAATTCATGGGATTCGTGCAATTCGTGATAAATCACGAATGCAAACGAATATCACAAATTACACGAATCTGCTTCCACAGAATCTACTAATTCCACTGAAAAATTCGGATTATGCCGTGTGAGTAAAATTTATGTCCTTGTTTGGGGGGAGTATCGGTTTTCGGTCTGCCGTTAAAAAATCGCAGTTTATGCCGGTGCTGAGTATAAGCACCAAATAAGAGATCCGCCTGTACGCTTATACCCCTGATATCATTGTCCGGCACTACCTAAAAATCCAGTGATATTCAAATTTTCACCACCCTGCATATCGTATCGAAAACGCTCTCCACACACGAAGACGTTCTCGACGGTGCGGACGCAGATCAGAACATGCGGCAGACCACTTAAGAACGATTGTTTCGAGACGGCAATTCACTGATGCAGATTCCCATCTTCATTCAATATCCCCAGCATCTCTATGATCGAGTGTGCGGCGCGAGTTATACCCATACTCCGGCTATCCGTATCCGTACCTGCAAGATATAGGTTCTTGATCGGTGTTCGGATATCTGCAAATTTCCCGTCAATCGTAACTGCCGCTTTTTCAGGAATCGTGATCTGTTCGTGCTGCATCACTACATGCTCTTCGATATTTGGGATGGCGCAGTAGATGGTTTCATAAGCCTTCTTCGTCTCCGATTTTTCAGGTTTCTTCTCATCTATCACAAACGCAAATCCTACAAGCTGCTTATCTTCCGGTGCAAGTGATGAGTCGTAATTGCTGATCGGCATTGCCCAGTATGGATTATCCTTAAACCATACCTCAGAACCAATGTAGTTGAACTCGCGGAGTCTCTTGTCAAGACCCAACCAGATGGTCAGGCTCTTGGTCCGGACGATTCCATTCAGGTCATCTATGTATGCCTTTGGAAGA
>JAUWHQ010000151.1 GCA_030605805.1 Methanosarcinales archaeon
GATGCGCTGGCGCTGAACCCGGATCTCCTGATACATCTGACGCACGCATCGACTGATGACCTTTGCCGGGTTTCTGACCATGATATTCCGGTCGTGGTCTGTCTGCAATCGAATCTCCTGACCAGAGTTGGCGTGCCGCCCGTTGAAGCGATGTTTGCGGCGGATGTGGTGGTTGCTGCCGGAACAGACAACGTGATGTTTGATTCGGTGGATATGTTTGCAGAGATGCGTTTTTTGTCATCGCTCCTCACTCTGAGCGAGCAGCAGGTGCTCGGGATGTGCACTCGTGCGGGCGCGGTTGCGCTCGGTCTGAACTGCGGGATCATTGAAATGGGGGCGGATGCGAGTGTGATGGTGCTGGATAAGGATTCTCACAACCTCGTGGGCGCAAAGAATATTCTTCGCAGTGTTGTCAGGCGTGCGAGGGCAGGAGACATCCGGTTCTGTTCGGGTGGCGTGCGTGTGTGATGGGTATGCAAGATTGCGCAGCGATAAGCGATGGATTGAGGCTGGCATGCTTCTCGTTCCGTTGCACGTTACACAATTCGGTGTGCTCCGTTCAAAAGAATATATCGAACCGATCATGGAAGATGATGGTGTATTTGCGATAACCGCTCCTTATGATCCGACAATTGGTCTTCAGATAACCGGACTTCCACAGAAGGGCTCCTGCAGCAGCCTGAATCCTATCTGCGATCCGCAGACACCGGAAGAAAAGCACGTGCGGAGATGTTAATCGAGCAGATCGAGATCCTGCCGAAGGTTGCGATCGGCGAGGTCTGCGAGTTCAAGGCGATCTCCCCGATCTACGTGAAGACGCAGCGACTGCAGGACGGACGTCTCCGCGATGTCGATCTTTATCCTACGGACGGCAAATTCTACGAGAACCTTCATGCGAATCTCGCTGCCCGTTATAGAGATTATCGCGGGCGCGATGTCAGCCATGATCACTTCGAGGTCACTGCTACCAGAAATGTTAAAGCAAAGCGGATAAAGATCGCAAATAATTATCGCAGATGCTCGCTCATGGAATTCGAGGTGCAGGGGAGCCCGGAGTTGCTTGAGTTTGCTTATGAGGCAGGGATCGACGAGAAGAATGCGAGGGGGTTTGGGTGTCTTGAGGTGGCGGGATCTAACCCCGGGTCCCCCATCTCATAAATCGTCCAGATCATAAACAAAGAACCTTTTTTTTATGAGTTCGTCTTTACCTTCAACTTTCTTTGCAACAATCCCAAAATACTCCTTGCGCACATCGTTATTCCACTGAACAAACCTTGATTTTCCTTTCAACTCTTCCAGGATATTACCTGCTTCTCTTTCGCTTAAATTTTTCCATTTACATTCCACAAAAAAAATTTCATTTGTATTTTCGTTCAAACAAACCACATCGATCTCAAGTTCCATTCTCTTTCCGCCTTCCCTGTAAAATCCCCACCATCTTCCGGTTTTCGTGGCTGCAAAGGGGCACAGGCGTCTCGACATCTCCTCCCTTGCCAGTTTTTCAAATTTTCTACCCACATACATATTGAAATCCCTTTTCAAGCTATCTTCAACGCTTTTGGTCTCACCTATCTCAATATCGGACCTGTTGGGCTCAAAGAACATAAAATAGAACTCAAAAAAGTTATCATCTACGGTATACAAAGTTTTTTTGCTTTTTATCTCGGTCACAGGAATCTCTTTTTTTATTATGCCAATCCTCATCAGCGATTTTAGATACCGGTCCATGTCAGACGGTTTGATCCCTGATTTATCTGATATCTCTGCAACCCTTGTGCGTCCCGAAGCCATGGCAGATAAGATGTTTTTGTAAATATCCGGTTCTCTAAACTCTTCTTTCAGAAGGAAATCCACTTCTTCGTAGAGCATCCCCCTCTTCGACAGGATCTGCTCCTTCGCATTTTCAAGCGCAGATTTTTCTGCGTCAAACTTTTCGAGATAAAACGGGACACCTCCTAAAATGGAATATATTCTTACAATCTCTTCTTTTGCGCTTCCTGGAAAAAATTCCTTGAGATGTTCGAACTTAAGATGATTAACCTTTATATGTCCCGTTTTTCTGCCATAGAGTGGATTTTTGTACCCGAGCAGTTCTTCCATCATGCTTATGGAAGACCCGCAGATTATAAGCATCATCTTCTCATTCTTCAAAACTTCATCGATAACCTGCTGGAACAACGAGGGAACCGCGTCATCTTTCTCAACAAGGTATGAAAACTCATCAAAAATAATTACAAGCTTTTCTTTCGATCTTGACACTATGTAAGAAAATATTTCCTCAAGATCTTCCGAAGCAATCTCCGGTTCTCTGAAAAATCTCGCAACTTGCTTTTTAAACCTTTGAATGTTCGCGGCAGTCCCTGCTTTGTTGCATAAGAAGTACACGTGGGGTATCTCTTTCACAAAATTCTTCAAGAGCTCGGTCTTTCCAATCCGCCTTCTGCCATAGATTACAATGAAATCAAAGGCTTCTTTACCGTACCGCGCCTTCAAGAAGTCCAGTTCTTCTTCCCTGTCAATAAATAGGAACATAATCCTTATGTTTGTGTTCCTAACATATAAGCCTTTCAGGATACCTGCGATGTCCTCGTTGTCCGGTTCGGAAACCGGGGTATCTGAAAACCACTGCGTCGGTCGTATTCTAGTGGCAGGTATGCTGATGTACAGGGAAGGACAGAATCAAAGACCGGATTTGATAGTTACGTGGTGACAAGTGCATGACTGAAACAGAGACCCAACCGGACGAGACGGAAACCGGGCATGAAACCGGATGCGAACCGGGATGCGAACCCGAGATCGAAATTGAACCTGAACCTGAACTCGAACCTGAAACCGGACCAGAGAACATATACGCGGGAATCCAGTCCGGAGCCGTGCGCATCACTGGTGTTAAGATCGACTACTACCACATCTGCCACACCAAACTCTGGCTCTTCTCACACAACATCACGCTTGAGGCGGGGCACGAGAACGTAGCGATCGGAAAACAACTGCACGAGGATCGTTATAAATGGGATAAGAAGGATGTCACAATCGATAACACGATAAGCATAGATTTTGTTCGGCGCGGATCCCGAATCGAGATTCACGAGGTGAAGAAGACAAAGAAGATGGAGGATGCACACAGGGCGCAGCTACTCTTCTACCTCTATTATCTAAAACAGAGGGGCGTTTCTGCTGAAGGCGTGATCGACTATCCGCTGATCAGGGAGACTGCGCGGGTCACACTGACACCTGTTGACGAGGCGAATCTGCAACGCGACATCGAGGAGATCGAGAGAATCGTGAGAGGGAGTATGCCGCACCCGTTGCGGAAGCGGATCTGTGCGAAGTGTGCATACCTCGAGTTCTGCTTCTGCGATGAGGTTTGAGAGATCGATATGAGGTAATGGTTATGAGTGGTTAATGCTTCTGCCAATTAAATATGTCAATTACATTATACTTTTTACTATATTCAAAAATTCTTTTGCTGAATTTAGAGCCGTTCGTGCTTCGTCTTCATCCAGAACAACGTCCAATCCGTAAATCGCACTATGTCTGAACCGCCGGTAGGTATCCAGCACGTTCGCGTACATACTCATATCTTTATATTTTTCTTTGAGATATTTTGGAACACATTCGTGGCTGCGCTCTTTGATTCCGTCCTTAAACAGCAGTGCCCGGGCGGCGTGAAACATGGCGGTGTAACTCGAAACGATTACCACCCGGTATCGGTGTATGCGCATGTTCTCATCTGCATCTTCGATGTTACTCATAGAGAGTTCTATGGATCTGCGTGCGTTTTCCATATCCGGAGTTATCCTCTTTAAGAGCCCCCTCCGGAAACAGTCATCGAGTTTCATAACAACTCACCCCCGTAGAGCAGTATGTGATTTCTCATAATACTACTGTAAAATGCGTCTTTTCGTTCTGCCATCGATCTCCACTGAGATAGTCCAAACACAGACAGGCTCACCTCTTTCCCAAGTTCATTCTCCAGTTCTTCTGCCACGTCGATGAGTCGATCTCTTCTGCCGGGAGTTACCACCAGAAAGTCAACATCGCTTTTCTCGTCAAAACTGCCGTCCGCATAACTTCCGAAGAGGGCAAGCGATATAATATCCGGATCAATTTCAAGAAATTTTCTTTTGGGGCTCATTCCAGTGATTAAAGCGAGTCCATACGCTTTTTTCAGCGGAGGTACGACGCAGTGACCAGTGTTCAGTTTATAGAGATGGGCAAGACCTTTTTCCTCTTTTACCAGAACTCCTTCGGAATGGAGCAATTTTACGGCACTGCTGACACTTCCGGGACTTACCTTCAACCGTCTTGCCAGTTCTTTTACATGGACGGATGTATATGGGTTTGCAAGGAAATACGACAGGATCTTCCACTGCACATACCTGTTGAATAGTTCAATCAATCGAACCACCGTTCAACATAATATACGACCGTTTCATACATAAAACCTTCGCGGGGTTTTGCGATGACATCGGGATGCACGAATGACATAGAGTAACAGGGTGCAAGGGTGCAAGAGTAACAGTTATCCAACTGCCGGTCGCCAATAAATGTAAGTGTCGGGAGATTGAGTGATTGAGTAATACCAGAAGGAGAGATGCCGGCTTGAGATCAGACTACTACATCCTGCAGGACGGAATCCTGAAACGAAAGGAGAACACCGTCTATTTCCATAACAAGGAAGGAAAACGGGTTCTTCCGATCAACAAGATCTACTCGATATACGCTTACGGGAAACTGTCCTTCTCGTCAGGCGTTGTCTCGTATCTTGCAAAAAACGGCATCCCGATTCACTTCTTCAACTACTACGGCTTCTATGAGGGCAGCATGTACCCGAGAGAGACGCTCATCAGCGGAGACCTCGTGATACATCAGGCAGCCCATTACCTTGACAGCGAGAAGCGGGGATACCTTGCAGCGCAGTTCATCGAGGGTAGTTGCAGAAACATCCTCAAGAACCTTGGATACTACGCACGGAGCAAGGAGGACGTGCGAGATGCGATTGAGCAGTACATCAGCACGATCGAGGGCGAGATCGCACGTCTTCCGGGCACGAACACGATTCCGGAGATGATGAACGTCGAAGGGCGGATACGGGACATATATTACAGTGCGCTCGACGTGATATTCCCTGTGGACTACAGGATCACGAAACGCACCCGCCGCCCTCCGGAGAACCGGATGAACACGCTCATCAGCTTCGGAAACTCGCTCATGTACACGACAGTCCTCTCTGAGATCTACAACACGCAGTTGAACCCGACGATCTCGTACCTGCATGAGCCATTTGAACGGCGGTTCTCGCTCTCGCTTGATGTGAGCGAGATTTTTAAGCCGGTGATCGTGGACCGGATCATACTCAAGCTCGTGAACAAGAATATGCTTGACGATGGGTGTTTCCGCGGCGAGATCGGGGATATGCTGCTCTCTGAGAAGGGGAAGAAGATATTTCTTGCCGAGTACAATGCGAAGCTGAGCACGACGATCAAGCACAAGGGGTTGAAGCGGAACGTGTCGTACAAGCGGCTCATCAGGCTTGAGCTGTACAAGCTTGCGAAGCATGTTCTGGGTGAGGCAGAGTACAAGCCGCTCGTGATGTGGTGGTGATCGCTACCGTCGCCAATTCTTTTAAATGATTACGTTCATAATCATTACAGAAATAATCATTCAATACCCCATCAATACTCCGAGGAACCCGCCCATGAAATTCTACAACCGCGAAGACGAACTGCAGGAAATGAACCTGCTCAGAAACACCCCGCCCGCGATGATCGTTCTCACGGGACGGCGCAGGGTCGGCAAGACCGAGTTGATCAAGAAGTTCCTGGAAGACTCTACCGGAGTCTATTTCTTCGTTGACAGCGAGAAATCCGAGAAGATGCTGATTAATGAGTTTTCCGGACAGTTGAAGGAATGCTTTGATCTCGGGGAGTATGTCAGGATCGAGGATTGGGAGACACTGCTGAAACTTATTTTCGATGTCGGCAGGGATCGGGACGTTATTGTTTGCATTGACGAGTTCCAGAGGTTTTTGCAGATAAACCCGTCCGTCGTCAACCAGTTGCAGAAGTACTGGGACACGAGGAGTGCCGGATCACGGGTATTCTTCGTTTTGAGCGGATCGAGTGTCGGGATGATGAACCGGATATTCGTTGAACAGAATGCGCCGCTCTTTAGGAGGGCTCAGAACATCTTATT
>JAUWHQ010000217.1 GCA_030605805.1 Methanosarcinales archaeon
GACTTGATTCGCGGAAGGAGACTGAAACGCGGCTGAAGCTTGTGGGGCACAATATCCGAAGAGTGGGGTATCTGGAGATGATGGGTGATGTGGTGCCGCACTGGCGCAGGCAGGGGTATACGTGAATTTCGTCCCAAGACCGCAAACGCCGAAACATATTTATATGAATCTGATGTGGTTTACATATCATCTTATGATAATGTTGAGGAACCTACCATGAACAAAACTCAATTCTTTGCCGTGCTGATGCTGATGTTTTTTGGGTTGGTCATCATCTCGATCATCGTCTATGATTCGGACGCATCGATCGAGATGCAGCAGTGTGGTGGCTGTCATAATTCTGAGTTCACCCAGGAGATGGCAGGGACCGGTGCATGGCCCGCTATCTTCAATGCGATCGTCCCCGAGCACCGGGGTGAACGCGCTGAACCGTATTCCGGGAAGTGTCTCCGAGACCTGACGGAATCCCAGGCACCGGAGAGCGTGCAGTTACACGAGGGCATGATACCCACCGAATGCATACGCTGCCATAACACACCGATTGCACCGATGTACACCGAGTGCGGGATATGCCATGGAGACCACCAGCATGCCACCGAGCCAGTAGAAGGTGGCTGCAGGGACTGTCATCCTGCCCACACCGCAGACACCAGCTATGGATGTGCTGACTGCCATGTACCCCAGTATACCGAGTTCACCACATCCGGTGGCAGGCATGCGACGAAGGACACCAGCTACGAGGCTCTGCGCTACACACTGAGTCCGACGACATACAGTTATGATGCGCCATTGATCGGAGACGGGTGCTACTCCTGCCACAAGGAGCATGCAGAATCCATGGTATGTATGGACTGCCATGGGCTTGAACACGGATCCGGACTGGCTGACTGTCAGGTCTGTCACAACCCACATGCTCCAACCGTGATCAAGTTCGGTGCGATCGTGACCAGCGAGCAGTGCGTGCTGTGCCACGAAGACACCAAGAAAGAGTTCATCACATATCCGACTAAACATGCGGAGCTGAATTGCACCGACTGTCACATCGAGCACGTTGGAGCAATGGCATGCATCAACTGCCATGCTGACGCGCACAAGGATATTGTTGTGGATGTGGACTGCATGACCTGTCACACGAACGGGCATGCACCGATCTGAGGGTACGATCTTGTGATCTACGATATGGATTCCGCCGGCATCATCCCGGCGGGGTTACTTTTTATTTTTAGGTCCCCGATCCCGGGACAGCCCAACCATCAGAACAACCTCCAACAACTTTTGGACAAAAGACTAATGTAATGCACCCGCTCAAGTATGTCAGTGAGGCGTTTCTTTGGTGAGCACAGATGAGATCGTAAAACGGGTGGCAATCGTTTCCAGATATGACGAACCCGACGCAATCAGGTTGGCAGGGCGCATACAGAGCCATCTCGAATCGAAACCATCGATCGAGGAGGTCATATTCGATCACGACACCGCCTCCGGACTCGGAACCGATGGCACCCCAATCGAGGAGCTGCGGGCTGATCTCCTGATCGTCATCGGAGGCGACGGCACAATCCTCCGCACCATCCAGAAACTGAAGAAGCAGATACCGGTTCTCGGAGTTAATTTTGGCAGGGTCGGTTTTCTTGCTGATGCAACATCAGAAAACGCGTTTGCGACGATTGACGAGGTTTTAGCCGATTTCGAGGTCGAGGAGCGGATGCGGCTTGCGATTCACGTCAATGGGGACCTTCTCCCATGCGCCACCAATGAAGCGGTGATCGCAACAACCGCGATCGTCACAACACCGCCTGCCAAGATGTTTGCGTTCCGCATTCTGGTGGATGATCACGAACTCGACGAACTGCGCGCTGACGGCATCGTCATCGCAACGCCGACAGGATCCACCGCTTATGCGATGAGCGCGGGAGGTCCGATCGTCGATCCGAGAGTGAGCGGCGTAATCATCGTACCGCTTGCGCCGTACAAGCTGTCATCGAGACCATGGGTGGTCTGCACCGATGGCGAGATCACGGTCGAGCCGATACATGCCTTTGAGGGTGCCGCTATCGTGATCGATGGGCAGCACACGCAGCCGGTGCGTGCCGGTGACACCATCATCATCACAAAGGCTGACGAGCCGGCGCTCTTTGTGAAGACCGGCTGGCACTTCTATGAACGGGTGCGAAGTAAGCTCTAAGCCCGGTATTAATTTAAAAAAATAGTATAACTTGACTTTGTCGGATTTACCCGAACTCATCATAATCCACACTCCTCTATCATACGTACAGTAATTAGATATATTAATACCGCCTTCCACATAAAGTCCATCCAACAATAAAAGAGGGAATAATGGATGGCATAAACTTTAACTTACACACCAACGATCTGTATCGGATATTCGTTAAATTGAAAGCACCTCCACGAAGAATATGCATCACATTTCCGAGAGCAAAGACCCGGAACGTCGCTACACAGGCGCTTTCAGTACCTTCAAGGAAAATTCCTCGAGAAAGGGCGTGGTAATATGACCCGATACGCCAGAAACGTGCCAGACAGCAACAACCAGTCGATGCAGAACTGCATCTCTGATTCTCCGTGGGACGTGCGACCCGTAATCGACCATATCAGAGAGGGATGTAACCGAATTAATCGGAGATGCAGGTCTTTGGCTCTATCCACATCGATGAATCGGGATTTCCGAAGCAGGGAACGGAGTCTGTCGGTGTAAAACGCCAGTATTGCGGTCGTCTCGGAAAGGTTCTGGAACTGCCAGGTCGGCGTCTTTCCCGGATATGTAAACGGAGCTTAACGCCGAATGCGTCGATGCTCCGTCTTGAGAATGTTAACACCGCATTACCGAACCCTGATCGATGAGAGACTTTATCTCCCAGAGGACTGGGCAGAGGATCGGGAACGGCACGAGACGTGTGGTGTTCCCGAAGATGTCGTATTTAGGACAAAAGCCCAAGCTTGGATTGGAGATGATCCTCCACGCGAAGGACAACGGCGTTTCATTCGGATGGATCGGGATGGACTCTTTCTACGGAGAGCAACCGTGGCTTCGAACCGAAATCGCTGCCGAAAAACTGATTTATATAGCAGATATCCCGGTCAATACTATAGTCTGGTTGGATAAGCCAGAAACGGGATACCAGCGCGAAAAGGAGATCACGGACGCATTCCAACGAAAGAGAGGGTGCTTGAAGGTGAACCGGATCCGATCGAGGTGAGGGATCTCAAGGACCAACTGGAAGCTTCGGAATGGAGCCACGTCTTCGTTAGAGATACCGAAAGAAAGAAGCTCTGGTCGAATACCCTCGTGTATTCGTGCGTATCCGGTGGTTGACGGGCTTCCCGGGGATGAGATATGGCTGATCATCAGAAGGGATGATGGAGAAGAGTCTCTAAAGTACCAGTTCTCAAATGCCCCACCTGATACGAGTGCGGAACGATTTGCCCGGGACTGTCGTGTAGCAGATACCGGACCCGGGCATGCATTCGAGGATGGAAAGGGAATAGCCGTGGCTTCGCGGATTATCCGATTCGTGGCTGGACCGGATGGCATCATCATATAACGATATCGCGTGCTCGCGATGCTCGTTCTACTGATGCTGGTTATGGATTTGGGTAAAAAGGCAGAATTACTGACAGTTCAGGATATGAAAGAGATCCTTGAAGTAATACTGCCAAAAAGGGCGATTACGGAAAGGGAAATTCTGGAAATCATCGAAGGGAAGCTTATGGCGTGGTATTCAGCAAGAATGTCGCATCATCGTAGAAATAGGTAACTGGGTATTGCCTGCAGGGCAATGCAAAAGCGTGAGCACAAACATGCACGTGTTGGAAGCATTGGGTTTAGCGGTAGCTTTTTGTCTTATTATCAGTGAATAGGGGGATGCGGCGTTAGAACACCGATGTTATTCCATGAATGGCTGGTTATGGATGCGATGCAATCGGAAGAGTGTCATTATCGAAGATGAAATGGAGTTGGGGTGGGGGGCTGGGAAAGGGCTTTGGGACAATATTATTCGACCGACAGTCTCACCACTCCGCGACCCGCCTCTGCAAGTTCATGCCACACAAGACTGAGCGCTTTGACATATATGCATAGTCCAGACTCATTTTTGCCTGTAGACACCGTTGAAGTGGTGAGCAAGCGATCCATTCGATAAGAGTATGTA
>JAUWHQ010000127.1 GCA_030605805.1 Methanosarcinales archaeon
TTTTTTGAAACTGAAGTCGGTAATTCTCTTACCAGACTTTTTCGCCGCAATTGCAATCATAATCCTGACAAAGAGATAGAAAATAAGTGCTGAATAGATTTCCACCATAATTGCATTCTTGTTTTTCGAGAATATGTGCTCTAATTTAAGGGTATGTTTGATGTCGCTCTAAAAATATCTCTATTGTCCAACGTTCTGAATAGATCTCGTAGATAACCTGGGGGTGAAGAGGCACATAAAGCTGCAGAAGACCGGATAAAAACATCCCTGAAGGAAAAAGAGGTGCTTTTGCGGGAGATACACCATCGCGTAAAGAACAATCTCCAGGTCGTGTCAAGCCTGCTTGATATGCAGGCAAGAGGTGTCAGGAACAAAGACACGGTCGATGCGCTTACCGAATCCAAGAACCGGATTAATACCATGGCTCTCATCCACGCCCAATTGTATGAGAGCAGTGATCTATCAGAGATCAACATGAAGGCGTTTGTGGATCAGTTGCTCATGCAGCTCTTCCAGAGTTATCAGGTTCAGGGTACAAAGATTACCCCGAGTGTTTCAATAGTCGATTATCCGTTTCCAATATCGATGGCAGTGCCTGTCGGGTTGATCATCAATGAACTGCTCTCAAACGCCCTGAAACACGCTTTTGTTGACATGAAAGAAGGAACGATCGAGGTCAGTCTCACTGCATCAGAATAAAGTAAGATCAATCTAAGGGTAAGCGATGATGGCGCCGGACTGCCTGATGGATTCGATATCAATAAAACCGGAACGCTGGGCTTGCGTCTGGTAAAGATTCTCACAGAGGATCAGTTGCGTGGAAACTTAGAGGTCATTAGCAAAGAAGGGACAACTTTTAATATAGAATTTGACATAAGAACTAATGGCGGAGTTTGAAATGAAGAAGGCAAGAATATTAATCGTCGAAGACGAAGCCGTTGTGGCTGAAAATCTGGAGATGGCGGTCACCGATGTTGGTTACGAGGTGGTTGGGCGCGCTGCCAGTGCAGATGATGCGATAAATGCTGCAATTAAACTTAAGCCTGACCTGATATTGATGGATATCGTCCTCTTTGGGCAGAAAAATGGCATAGATGCATCTTACGAAATAAAAGAGAAGTTGGACATCCCCATCATATTTTTGACCGCATATTCCGATTTTGAGTTGGTAGATCGTGCCAAGAACACCGAGCCGTATGCTTACATTGTTAAGCCGTTTCAGGAGAGGCAACTTTTCGCATCCATCGAGATGGCTCTGTACAAAAGCCAGACGGCGAGGAAGTTAAAAGAGAGTGAAACAAAATTCAGAGACCTAACTGAGTTATTACCGCAAACCGTCTTCGAGACAGATGAAAGAGGCAATCTCATATTTACCAACCGTGCTGGATTTGACTATTTTGGCTATGCTCAAGAAGACTTCAATGGGGGCTTGACTGCCCTTCAAATGATATCTCCGGAAGATCGAGACCGAGCTAAAGAAAATATTGGCAGGGTCATGAAGGGAGAACAGTTGGGTGGTGTGGAATACATGGTGCAGAGGAAAGATGGCAGCACATTCCCTGTTATCATATATGCCACCCCCATAATTCATGAAAACAAACCTGTTGGCATGAGGGGGGTTATCGCAGACATCACCGAGCGCAAACAAGCAGAGGCGAAGTTGCTGGAGAGTGAGGAACGATATCGGATACTGGTTGAACGCTCGCCGCTTGGTATTTTCAAGGCAGATACCAGGGGCAACATCGAGATTGCAAATCCTGCGTTGTTAAGGATGCTGGGGTCTCCTTCCGAAGAAGCCACGAGACAGGTAAATCTCCTCACATATCCCTTGCTGATAGAAGCTGGCGTCTCGAAGCTTGTAAAAGAGTGCATAGAGAAGGGAGAATCGCTGAACTCCGAATTTCCATACCGGTCAAAATGGGGGAAAGACGTCTATTGTAATCTTTTCCTCACTCCTGTTTACAATACCATGGGGCAGGTAAGCGGGGTTCAGGGTATCCTGGAAGACGTAACCGAGCGTAAGCGGGCGGAGGAGGCGTTACTATTATCTGAAAGCGAGAAAAAGAGCATTTTAAATGCCATTTCCGACGTTGTCGTGTTTCAAGACAGGTCTCTGTCTATTCGATGGGTCAATGAGGCGGCGGCGCAAACCGTGGGCAAGACTCCGCAGGAGTTGGTCGGTTGCCACTGCTACGAAATGTGGCATGGTCAAAGCGAGCCCTGCGAAGGATGCCCGATACTCAGGACAATAGAGACAGAATCAAGCGCCAGCGGCATCATGAGGACCCCGGATGGGAGATGGTGGGAGATCGTAGGAGAGACCGTGCACGACAATGCCGGCAAGACCGTTGGGGTCATCGAGGTTGCCCGAGACATCACCGAGCGCAAAGCTGCCGAGGAGGCGCTGCGGGAGAGTGAGGAACGCTACCGGAGAATGGTAGCTAACGTTCCGGGTATGGTTTATCAGTTTGTCCTGCATCCGGATGGCTCCATGGCTCTTCCCTTCGTCAGTGAAAGTTGCCGCGAATTGTTTGGCATGGAGCCTCATGAGATCCGGCGTGATGCTAATATCCTCTTTGACCTCATTCATCCCGATGACCGTTCTGGATTTTATCGCTCGATTGCCGACTCGGCTGAGTCGCTCTCGCCATGGGGATGGGAGGGCAGAGGTATCGTATCGGGAGATGAGAGGTGGTTCCGATGCATTTCCCGCCCAAAGCGGCAGGCAAAT
>JAUWHQ010000069.1 GCA_030605805.1 Methanosarcinales archaeon
GACTTGATTCGCGGAAGGAGACTGAAACGCGGCTGAAGCTTGTGGGGCACAATATCCGAAGAGTGGGGTATCTGGAGATGATGGGTGATGTGGTGCCGCACTGGCGCAGGCAGGGGTATACGTGAATTTCGTCCCAAGACCATCTTGAGTCCGCTCTTTATATCTTACAAAGTCGGATTTCATCTTCTCGGCTTTAGCCTTCAGGGATGCGATCAACTCATCCTTCTCGTCCAGCTCCTTCTTCGAAACCACTATGATCTCGCGCATCTTATTCTCTACATTCACTTCACTTTCTTCGCCTGACATTCCGCATCTGGCGATGTTAGGGACGTGATCGATTTAAATATTTTGCGGGCGTGTGAATTTTAGGGTAGTGTCGGACGGTCGCGCCAGCATCCACGGATCCGCCCGGCAGCCGCGCTCAACCCCCGCACCACCTGCTCCCGACTGTTCCCCTCGCAAAAGAGCGTCGTTACCGGATCACCCGCGGGAGTCCGCCACCCGATCTCCGGGATGTCCATAATCCTCTCCTCGGCAAGCTTTTTTGAGATCGTCTCGTCGATGGTGACGTCGCGGTCAGCAAACAGAATCGCTTTTCCTGCGAACCTGCCTTCAGCAGCATCTGGCGGCACTTCTACCAGTTCATCCGAAAACGCCCGCACATGCGCATCGAAGACGCTGATTCCGGAGGCGTATTCGACGGTATCGAGCGTGCCCTGGAACCGTGCGTTCACCTCGATCACCACCGGACCGTTCTCTGTGATCAGGAAGTCAACACCGTTTGAACCGATGAGCCCCAGCTTCAGAACCAGCCGAACCGCAATTTCTCGTATCTCTTCATTGTATTCACTCTCAAAAGGTGTTATATTCCCGCAGTAGGCAAATCTGTCTCTGGTGAGCCACGGTGTTCCGATCAGTTGCTCGTTTACAGCGACTGCGACCGCGCCCCTGCGCGTTGAGATCACCGAAACACTTGCCGGAGTACCCTCAAGATACTCCTGAATCAGCATATCGGTTCCGCAGCCCCCCATATCCTCTCTGCTGTACGCGAGTCTGTTCTCTATCCCGCCAGCGCCATAAACCGGCTTTATCATGACCGGATACCCGAAATCATCGGAGATATCTGAGATATCATAGATTTTCGGATGCGGAAACCCAAGAGACTCCATCATCTCTCCGAAAAGTTTCTTGTTGCTGATCGATCTCATGATCCCGGCGCGGTTGTTCAGCACGCGGTAGCCTTTCAGATCGGCGCATTCAAATCCCGTGCCAAGGATGATTGCGTCAAAATCCCAGTCCAGGTGATCCAGATGGTTCGATAGATCTTCGTCGCTTGTTATCTCATCGAATCGTGCATACCTGTCTGCGCACCGAAGCATATCCATATCTCCGAAGTGGTCCAGTGAATACACGGTGTATCCTGCGCGTTTTCCGGCGCAGACGATGTACCTGGTGCTGTACCCGATGATGAGTATCCTCAAATTTGCACAACCTCTCTGTCTCTGGCAGATATCTTGCAGCACACACTTAATTTATGGGGCGTCCTAAATTTCTTCCGGTGCCAGAAAGCCGGCTTCACCAATGCAGCATCCTTTATGGCGACCATAAAGTTAGAAGTGGCTTGCGATGGATATGGTTATGGAGGATATGATGCCTGATCCAAGCCCTGCCACCTACCCTTTCACTTCAGGAGCCGCTCTGTATGTCAGGGAACTTGGGGTCGATATTCCGGATCTCCTCGAAAAGCGGGTGTACAACCGTGCCCGTGCCCGCGGTGCCGAACGGGTGACTCAGGCAATCGAGGGCAAAATCGAGAAGAATGTCGGCACCGACATGCCTGCGGAATTCGAGGTGCTGTCGTATCCGGTTGCAAGGATGATTGTATCCTGCATCGGCGATGACTACCTGATCCGCAGATACGCGCTCGCAGAGGCGAAAGCGGCGCACGAGTCTCTCGTAGGCGAGCAAAGAAGCGTTCTGGTGGCGATGGGGCAGGAATTCGGGATGGATATTGATATCTCTGAGCAGAGGTTCAGACTGCATTTCACCGATTATGTCAGGTATGCCCACCGCATGCACGATACTGGCTGGAAACTGGTGAACAGGCAACTGCAAAGCGGCTGGCTTTCGCTATCAGTGCGAGAGTTCACGCGGCTGCTTCAGGAAGCGATCAGGGATCGCATACAGCATGATCTGCCGCTTGAGATCCCGTCCGAGACCAATATCTGCGATAAGCTCTCCGGACACATCGCTGCCGTGAAGGAGTCTCTCGGAGCCCGCAAGACCGAGTTTGAGATCGGGGGTGAGGTCAATCCTGATGCATTCCCGCCGTGCATCGCAAACGCCATCACGATGCTGCAAGGGGGCGTCAATCTGGCGCATTCGGCAAGGTTTGCAACCACCGCGTTTCTGCGAAACATCGGCATGAGCGTGGACGAGATCGTTGGCATGTTCGGCGGATCGCCCGACTTTGATGAGACGCGAACTAGATATCAGGTCGAGCACATCGCAGGACACGAGTACACCGCGCCCGGCTGCGATACGATGAAGACTTATGGGAACTGCGTGGGCGCAGATGATCTCTGCGGAAGGATTGTGCATCCGCTCAACTATTACCGGATCAAGAAGAAGGCGAGGGTTTCTGGCGAGAATGCGGGGGCAGCGCAGGCAGCAGTTCGTCAGACCGCGTAATCGGTCTCACGACATCAGCCACGATCGATGAAATCGTCTCAGATTGCCGGGTTGCCAACGGGTAACACTGCGGTCACCTAAACACGGTTGTCACCTAACGAGGCTGTCAATTTGTCTGGTACTCTGGTTCTGACTCGTGTGCTTCCGGATGTCCGAAACTTGAAGTGTCAGAAGCGATGCCGCACCACACCGCATTAAAATGCGTGGCATCCTTGGTGTGTCGCTTTCGGAACTCGGGTGTGTTTCGGAAGTACTGAACCGAACCGAAACAGCAACGGACAATCATTATCACCTGTGTAATACACATCACTGCTATTACATCAATGTATTACAAACCAACCATACTTCCGAAACACAACCAGTGTTCCGAAGACAATCCATCTCACTCACTCATTTCACAACCTCGCTTGCATTCGTGATCACGGGACCTGCGCCCAGCACAGAAAGCCTTGTCGCAATCTCGTTTGCGCCGTGATGCCTGCCGGTGAGCGCGATTGCATAATATAGCGCTGCGAGGTGTGCTGTAATTGGATGCGGGAGCTTATGGGCGGGTTACGGAGATCGCAGGTCACATTCACGGAGTATTGTACATGCGAAAGCATGGGGTTTTGTTATAGGGGGCAAGGGGAAGATGTAATTCTGCGATGCTTTTATGAGGCATTGCATTCATTTGAATTATATTGGTGATCCGATGAATGCTGAGACAATCACAGCCCGTGTTCCTGAGGATCTACTCAGGGAGATAGAAGAGATAGGTGAAGTGGAGGAGATCGACAGAACAGAAGTTGTAAAGAGACTATTATCCAGCGCTGCAAAGCATTGGAAAATGGAGAGGGCACTCCATCTCCTGCGTGATGGTAAGGTAACGCTTCGCAGGGCTGCCCGGATTGCTGAAGTCACTTACGTTGAGATGCTGGATTTATCTTCTCAGATGGACATAGCGATTAAAATGGAACCAGAAGACGTGATTAAAGATTTAGAGGGCTGATGGCAGTACTTGATGCTTCGCCGATAATCTATTACAGTAGGATTGGGGAGTTGTATTGGCTACTTGGTTTTTATCGATCACTCAAAACTACTGGGTCTATTGTAAGGGAGACCGTGGATGATGCGAGGGAGTTGAACAAACCAGGAGTTTCTGCGATAGAGATGGCACTTTCAAAAGGTTGGATCTCCGTATCATATCTATCTGATGATGAAAAGGATTTTGCGAGAAATATAGCGGAATCGGAGGGCATAGAACCTGAAGATGCAGAGATAATTGTATTAGCCATGAAAGAAAACGATATCGTGGTAACAAATGATAGGATGCTCAGACTCGCTGCTCTCGCCCATGGACTGAAGGTTCATTGGGCTACTACGCCAATTCTCATAGGTTGCAGAGAGAACAAGATCACTGTTGCTCAGGCGAAATCAATGATAAATCGCCTTGTAGACGCAGGACTGCGTGTTAAGTCGCAAACGCTGGTGGCGATTTATACAGTTATCGAAGGATGATCGGATAATGTGTTTTCCTGAATTAATCTCACCTGTAACAATTGTAACAAAGTGTTGTGTTTTTTGTTACATCTGTTATTTGGCATTTAAAGATGTTTATCAGTTTTCATGCCCACCCCCAACCACACTTCAGGAACATGAGCCCGCGTTCCGAAAGCAATCCATCCCACTCACTCACTTCACGACCTCGCTCGCATTCGTGATCACCGGATCCGCACCAAGCACAGAAAGCCGCGCCGCGATCTCATTTGCACCATGATGCCCGCCAGAAACCGCAATCGCGTGCCTGAGCGCACAATCAACCACCACAACAGCCGGATCCGTCCATTTACTAAAGAGATGCGGCGCAATCTTCCTGACAGCGATCCCGCAGGACATAATCGCAATGATCGCATCATACCCGGAATCCTTGGAAAACGCGTCCGCAAACGCAGATTCAGAGTACCAGATCACCTCGCCGCCGACGAGACTTGCGACGCGCTCTGCAACCGCACGGTTCCGCTCAAATGATATCACTGCGATCCGTATAGGTGTGACCTCCTGAAACTTGTCGGGTTTACGACACCTCCGATCAGGATCATAGCTGATCGCTCTATCCCGGCTGATTCGACCTTTTTTGCAATATCTGCAACCGTGCCCCTGATGATCTGCTCATCCTGCCACGACGCCCGGTAGACAACGGCAACCGACGTATCCGGAGGGTACTCGACCTCTTCCATGACCTTTGCAATCTTGCTTGCCCCAAGGAATATCGCCATCGTTGCGCCGTGTCTTGAGAGTTCCCTGATCGAGTCTGACTTGAGCGTCTCGCCAGCCGGGCGTGTGATGATCAGGGTCTCGGTAATTCCGGAGAGCGTAAGCTGTGTCTTTAGCGCGGCTGATGCAGCAAAGACCGATGATACACCCGGAATAATCTCAACATCGATGTTGTGCTTTTTGAGCACCGCAATCTGCTCGCAGATCGCGCCGTAGAGCGAGGGATCCCCTGTGTGCAGCCGGACAACTTTTTTTCCGTCGCAGGTCGCGCCCACCATGAGGTCCGTCAGTTCGTCAAGGGTGAGCCCGTGGCTGTTGATGACCTCGCCGCAGCTGTTGGCGGCGACCGCCGGGTCAACGAGCGAGCCTGTGTAGATCACGAGATCGGCTTCTTCGAGCAGTTCCTTTCCGCGAAGCGTGATCAGCTTCGGGTCGCCCGGACCTGCTCCGACAAAATAGACCGTTTCTGGCATCATCATTGTTTTTTCATCTCTCTTTTGCTTGCATACAGTATACTGAAATAATTCCCCTTATCAGGAATCTCCTCTGTTACCTGCTCCTCGTCAGAGAAGAGCTTCTCAGCAAAGATAAAATCGGTGTATCCTTCTTCGATCAGGCGGTCTCTGATCTTTTTTGGGGTTCGCGTCTTCAACACGATCTTTGTTGCGATCGGCGAGCCATCGCTCACCACAAACGATCGATCGATGTGGGCATCGATTCTTGATGCGAATGCCGTGATCGAACTGATTCCCGGGACGGTTTCGATGGCGATATCCGGATATTTTTCATGTATCCGATTTTTCAGCCGGATGAATGTTGAAAAGAAGTTTGGATCCCCGATCAGTCCGAATGCTACTTGTTTGTGCACGGCTTCGGCTGCGACGACATCCGCGTTATGGTCGATGGTCATCTCCAGTACGCTTTTGTCGTGTGTCATCGGAAAATCGAGGATCTCGGCATCCGTGTACGGCGAAACCAGTTTTAGGGCGAGTTTTCCCGGAACAAAGACCTTATCGCTCTGTTCGAGTATCCGTATCGCCTTCAGCGTCAGCAGTTCCGGATCGCCGGGTCCGAGTCCGACTCCGATCAGCATCGGTCGCCTCCAGGTTTATGCAGTCGTGCCATCTCGATCACCAGTGTGAGACATGGCGATGCAGATATATCAGTATATCCCCGATCAGAATATTGTATGTGTTTACCTCTTCCATAGCCATCCCGCCCCTTTCATCTTCATATCTGAATAAAACCCGTTTTCGACTACAAGATCATCATGCAACTCTATCCCGGAAATGGATCGCTTAAAGGAACGCAATAGAGAAACTCGTCTCCCAATCGTCCGGATACGAAAACCTCGGACATATCTAAAGATCCTTCACCATATACGCACCCTCGCGCACATATCCGTGCTTCCGATAGTACTCACGCACGCCGATACCACTCGTGACCGCCATCTTTCCAAATCCGTGCGCTGATGCAAGATCCTCTGCCGCAGCAAGCAACTTCTTCCCGTAACCCCTGTGCTGCCACTGGTGCTCGCCAGGACCCGTGCCTATCCCCACCATGCCGCCGTACACCACCAGTTCGCGCACGAGAGCAGCGCCCGCAAGCTCGGTCCGGTGCGGGGAATGCGGGAACCGCAGCCGCAGAAACCCGATCAGGACGCCGTTTTCCACATCCTCAAACGATATGAAGTGCTCGGTGCCGCCACATGCCTCGTACGTCTCTACCAGCAGTTCGATCTTCTCCGACTTTGGCTTTATGCCGCGAAGCGTTGCATGACCGACCTCGCGGCACCGGATGCACCGGCACGAGTCCCCTGCCTGCCGCAGTCGCTCTTCGGCAAGCTGGCGGATGTTACCCTTTGTGACACCGGCTATGACCTGATACGCGGGAATGTCCCGCTGAATCCGCTGCAGCCGCACCCATTTCGGGAGCAGTCGTTTGATCCCTGCAAGCAGCTCCACGGCCGCGTCGTTCTCAAGCGACCTGTAGCTGCCATCCTTCCACCACCGGTGCAGCACGGTTCCCTCGGTCACGAGCGTCGGATATATCTTCAGATGGTCCGGGCAGAACGACGGATCGCCAAAGATCGTCCCAAACATCTGGAGATCGTCGTCGATATCCGATCCAGGCAGCCCGATCATCACATGGAACCCGACCTTAATCCCGCTGTCCCGAAGCCGCTTATTGGCATCGATTGCGTCCTGTACGGTATGCCCACGGTTGATCAGCCTTAGCACACGATCATAAATGCTCTGAACGCCGATTTCCACCTTTGTTGCACCCATCTCAAGCAGACGGTCGATTTCATCAGTCGCCAGATAGTCAGGTCTGGTTTCAAAGGTGATCCCGATGTTTCTGACCCGCGCAGTCTCGTTTGCGGCTATGACCGATTTCAGATCTGGATCATCCGTAGTCGGACCTCCGGAGTCAGTAAAGTCGGCAAAACCGGCAAAATGGTTCATAGCCGCGAGGCATCTCCTGACGAACCACTGCTGGTAATCCGGCGGTCGGGCTGTAAACGTCCCGCCCATGACGATCAGTTCAGCCTTATCGACCGGATGCCCGATCTGGTGCAGCTGCCGCAGGCGGTTTGTCACCTGCTTGTAGGGGTCATAGTCGCACGAGATCGCACGCATGGTTGCGGGCTCTCTGCCCATGTAGCTCTGCGGCGTGTTAAAAACAGATGCAGGACCGCCCGGGCACGGGATACATGCGCCATGCGGGCAGGGATACGGCGAGGTCATCACCGCAACCACTGCGACGCCGGATACTGTGCGAACCGGCTTTCGCTGGAGCACCGGGATCGCACGCACCCGCTCGTCTGCCGAACAGATCGCAAGGATGTCAGCGTTCTTTGGCAGGCTTGAAAGCTTGTATCTGGCGCTGACCCGCTTCTTTGCGGTGTTAAGCTCCTTTTCGGTTGTTATTTCATGATGCAGGATCTGTTCAAGGATCTCGCGACAGGCTGATTCAAATGTCCGGTGAATCTGGTTCATTAGGAGTGATTGATATGATCTGAGCGCGTCTTCACCTGATCGCAAGCCGCGTATCAGGCTGCCAGCACCGACCCGGCAGCCTCGATCCCGGCTCCGAAATCGGAGACGACCCCATGTTTATGGAAGGTCGATTCGAGCATCTGGATTGTGATCAGGATGTCCTTTGGTCCGAAGTTGCCCATGCTCCCGATCCTGAAGATGTTGCCCTTGAGATGCGCCTGCCCGCCAGCGATCAGTATCTTGTGAGCAAGCATCTCCTTCTTCAGTTGATCAAATGCGATGCCTGCGGGCATCTTCATCGCTGTGACGGTGTCAGAGTACCTGCTCAGTTCATCGGGCTCTGGAAACATCTCAATTCCCATCGCACCGGCTGCTGCACGTACCGCTGCCGCGCCTGCCGCCTGCCTCTGCATCCGTGCGGGTAGTCCCTCTTCGTGAGCGATCCGGAGCGCCTCCTGCACCGCATAGAAGAGCGGAATCGATGGCGTGTACGGTGTCTGACCCTTGTCAGCGCTCTTCCGGTGCGCCTTGAGATCCAGATAATACGGGGGCATGCGCACATCCTCCATCTTCTCAAACGCACGCTTGCTCACCGAGACCGCGGCAAACCCGGGCGGCGCACCGATGCACTTCTGCGAGCCAAGAATTGCTATGTCCACCCCCCATTTATCCACAAGAACCTCGGATCCACCGATCGAGGTGATCCCGTCCATGATGAAGAGTGCACCTGCTTTACGTGCCAGTTTCCCGACCTCCTCGGCTGGATTGAGCATCCCGACCGAGGTCTCATTGTGCACCATCGCGACCGCGTCCGCACCGTCATCGAGTGCGGCTGCCACGCGATCCAGATCGATCGGGTAACCCCATTCCGACTCGATCGGGACGGCATTTCCATATAGCCTGCCAAGATCGCGGAACCGCTCGCCAAACTTGCCGTTCACGGTTGTAACGATTGTTTCGTCCTGATTAATCAGGTTTCCGACCGCAGCCTCCATCCCGCTG
>JAUWHQ010000180.1 GCA_030605805.1 Methanosarcinales archaeon
CCAAGAAAGATCGATGCACAGACCGCAAAACAACTGATCGGGCAGGTACCTGTCCTTGTGGATTCGGTGCTCGTTATTATGCCCGAGGATCTTGATTCGGCGATGACGCTGATAGCAGAGACTGCCCCTACATGCGTACAGATCCACAACGATCTCCCAAGTAGCGAGCTTGCAATCATCTCAAAGACCGTTAAGCTGATCAAAACGATTGCAATCCCGAAAGACACATCATTCGAGATCATCGATCCCATCATAAGCCGCATCAAGGAATTAACCGGAATCGCTGATGCGATACTCCTCGATACGGGCACCGACTCCGGGAGCGGAGGGACCGGCACGGTGCACAACTGGCAGATCAGCGCAGAGATCGTGCGCCGCTGCAAACTGCCGGTCATCCTTGCGGGCGGGCTGACGCCTGACAATGTGGCAGACGCGATACGGCAGGTCCGCCCTTATGCGGTGGACACCGCGTCAGGAGTCGAGATAAAGGGAGCGCGCAATTCTGGCAGGGTGCGGCAGTTCATCAAGCGGTGCATGGAGGCGGACATGGATGTTGACACAGAGACTGGCGAGGGGGCGTATGATAACTGAGATCGTTGCAGCGATTGCAGCCGATCCAGTGAGAAATGCGATCCGTGCCGCAAGCAATGGCGCGGATATGATCGAGATCAGGATCGATCTGCTAAACTATTCATCCGATGCGCCGCATTCACCGGAATCGCTTTGCTTGCTCTTCGAGGAATTAAACAGAGCCGTGAAAATCCCGATCATCGCAACCAACCGCATGAGCGCCGAGGGCGGCGGATTTACCGGGTCAGAAGAGGAACGGATCGGACTATTGCTTTCGGTGCTAAAGATGGTTGATGCGGTCGATATCGAACTTCGTGCAGAGCCAGAGTACCGGGATCTGGTCGTGCAGAGCGCTAAGGCTGCGAAAAAGCGCGTCATCATCTCGTATCACGATTTTTCGGCGACTCCTGCCATAGCAGAGATGCAGAAGATATTATCAGACTGCTTCGATGCCGGCGCCGATATCGCAAAACTCGCCGCAACCCCGCATTCGTACGATGATGCGCTGTGCCTGCTCAAACTCACACTCGAGAATAGGTCAAAACCGGTCTGCATCATCGGGATGGGTGAGTTTGGTGCGCACACAAGGGTGATCGCGCCGCTTTACGGGTCTGTGATCGCTTATGCATCGATTGGGGACGCAACAGCACCCGGACAGTTCAGTGTGAGCGAGCTTGTGGGGATGCTGCGGATGCTTTCGGGCGCGGTGCGCGGGCACACGGAAGCAACCGAAAGTAGGCAATGTCCCAATTAGGAATAGTTAATGAAAATAGAAAATTTCGTGCCATGTCGTGCCATAGTGTCCACCAAGAGAATAATTATACGCTCTTTGGCAATCTGCGTTACACAGGTCTCACCAATAAAAAAAAGTAAATGAGAAATAGCTAAATTATAGTGACTTTTGACTACTTTCCGATTACCATCCCTTCCCTTAGTTCTATTAACCGCGGATACACGCAGATAAACGCAGATATCGGGTTAACAAATCTGCGTTCATCCGCGTTTATCTGCGGTTCATCATATTTTCAACTGACCCGAAGAACTCTGCAAAACCGATACCCAGGTGCCTAAATAAATGTTAATCTTATAGGGCTCGGTGGGACTGCCACGAGAAGATTCCAGAGAGCCTAATTATACCGCCTATTATAATAAACTATCGTGTAGTAGGACACTACCCGAAAGTAACACAAAAAAACCAGTTTAACCGAGATACCGTTCCACCGATGTCACAGCCAGCGCGCCATCGCCCACAGCGGTTGCGACCTGCCGAAGCTCTGTTTGCCTGCAATCACCCGCAGCAAAGATACCGGGAATCGACGTCGCAAGATTCCTGTCCGTGAGAATGAAGCCGTTTTCATCCTTCCTGACGTCTATAAACTCGGTATTCGGCGTGATGCCCACATACACAAAGACACCGCCGACCGCAAGCTCCGAACGCTCTTTTGTCCTGACGTTTCTGAGCACCACTCCTTCAACGACATCCTTTCCGAGGATCTCTTCGACCACTGAGTCCCAGACAAACTCGATCAATGGATTTTCAAACGCTCTTTCCTGCAAAATCTTCTCCGCCCGGAGTTCCGATCTCCGGTGAACGATGTAGACCTTATTTACGATCTTTGTCAGAAACAGAGCCTCTGTTATCGCAGAATTTCCACCACCCACCAGCAGGACATCTTTACCTCTGAAAAAGAAGCCATCGCAGGTTGCACAGAAAGAGATGCCCTTCCCGATCAGTTCTTCCTCGCCTTTCACCTCAAGACGCCTTGGTTTCGATCCGGATGCGATGATGATCGATTTTGCTCTATAATCGTGATCAAGGGTTTTTACCAATTTATACTCGCCCTCGTCCGTTATCAGGGTCACTTCGCCATCCTCAACTACAAGACCCAGCGCTCTTGCCTGTTCCTCAAATTTCTGCATCAACTCCATTCCGCTGATCCTTTGAAATCCGGGATAATTTTCGACGAGGTCTGAAAGTACGATCTGACCACCAATGCCAAGTTTTTCAAGGAGTATGGCTTTCAAGCGCGCCCTTTGAGCATATATTCCTGCGGTGATCCCTGCCGGACCACCCCCGACAATGATGAGATCGTAAACGTCCATAATCGTAGTTGCTAAAAAATAAAAATAAAACGAAAAGTAGGCGGAAAGCCTACTTATCTTCTTCTCCGGTACATGGCGTACATGGCAGTCAGCAGCAACATCGCCACCGCAGGCAGTCCGCCGAAACCAGGTATCTTATCGGCAGCAGCGGGTGTCGTCTCCACCTCTGGCGGCTTCTCGTCGGCTGGTGTTGCTGTTGCAACAGCCGTCGGCGCCTTTACCTCCTTTTCAGGTGGTCTTCCATGGCAGACTGCGCATTCCGGCGCGGTAGCACTGATCCCGATCGTTGAGAGCAGGTGTATGTTCACTGCATCGTGACAGTTGCTACACGGCGGAATGATGATCTGGTTGCCTGCCGGGATATGGCACATCTCACATGTCACACCGATTGGCAGATGCAGATTATGCGGGATTTCGGCAACCGTTGCGTTCGGAGTGGTCCTGTGGCACTTGTAGCAGCCAGTCGGATCAGAGAGCTCTCCGTGTATCGTTGCAGCATCGTCGTATACGTGACATGCCTGACATGTGATCGTCATACCTGCTGATTTTACTGGCTTAACGATATCAGGCGCAGTCTTGTGACATTTCGCGCAACTGTCCATGCCCTCGCCGTGTACGGCAACGATCTCTCCGTGGCAGTGTGCGCACACGAGTTCCTTACCTCCGAAGACCGTGTAGTGCACTGCCTCAAGATCCTTGTGGCAGAATGTGCAATCCTCTGTCTTGACCCTGCTGATATGCACCTCATGTATCGGACCTGAGTGGCATTTGATGCACGTTGGTATGCCAATCTCAAATGCCTCACCGTGGCACGCCTCACAGGTCACCCTTCCCGCATCCAGTTTCTGCTTGTGGATGATGTGAGGATTCTCTTTATGGCAGTCTGCACAGTTGACCGTATCTGCTGTCAGCGTCAGTGATTCAAACTGGGTCTCGACCTCTGCGCCATACGTTATCGCAGCAGTTAATGCAACCAAGATTACAACCGCCAGAAGAGCATTACAAGATTTACTTGTCATCTACTATCACATCCTTGTTTTGGTTCATGATCTGAAATTAACATTCCTTAAATTATCTGCGGATGCTTATATGCTTTTCTGCGTAACACTTAAATCCATTGAGCCAGTATGGTTACGAACATGGCAAAATCACACGGTGAGCGAAGAAAAACCAGATACAAATTGAAGAAATCTTCGAGAAAAAGAGGGCTATCCGCAATCAGTAAGGCAATTGCCGAGTTTGAGACCGGGGATATGGTTCACATTGCCATCGATCCGAGTGTGCACAAAGGGATGCCCAACCCCAAGTTTCACGGGCGTACTGGTAAGGTCGTGTCACAGCGCGGTCGTGCATACATTCTGAGCGTGAGAGATGGCAGATCCATGAAGGAAGTAATCGTGCATCCGCAGCACCTGAGCCTGCAACGATAAAACAACAAAATAGAGGGAGATTTAGGCATGATTGTAAAGAAGGTCATCGGTGAGGAGGGGTTAACAGTATCAGAGGCAAAAGAGATACTGGATCGTGTCAAGGAAGAGAGATCAGGGGAGGAACTTGGTTACGAACTCAGAAAAGCGATCCGTCACGTCGATGCTTTCTCAAAGCTAAATGCCAAAAAATCACGGGATCTCGTGAATGATTTGTCAAATCTGGAGAAAATGAAGCCTGAGATTGCAATTAGAATTGCAGACATCCTTCCCAGGACGAGGGACGAACTCCGCAGCATCTATGCTAAGGAACGGTTCGTGCTCACCGCAGAGGATCTTGATCAGATACTGGATAAGGTAGCCGATTCGATATAAGGTGAAGAGCTGTGTAGAGGTGGTTCAATGCCATTTAGTGATAAGAGATCTGGAAAGGAGAAGTATGTCTGGGTGCTGGATTACCTTCCTTACGGCGATCCGAACGATTCCAGACCTGTGTACCAGAGAAAACCGTCTATCCATGGAATAGGCGAGAAATACTATGTTCTGATGGAACTGGTCCCAAAAGAAGGGGTTGTGCCGCAGATCGGCGAACGTGTACATATCGGGGACACAGAGCGCAACACGATCGATCATGTGAAGCGCAGGCTGGAATATGAATCCCTGTCCAACGGAGCGAAGACTGAACTCCATTACGTTCTCGAACAGATCATCCTGCAAGACGAGACTGATTCTATCGGATTTATCAACGAGGCGTATCCTATATCGACCAGACAGCACATGCTTGAGCTGCTTCCGGGCATAGGAAAGAAACTGATGTGGACGATACTCGATGAGCGCAAGAAAGGCAAATTCACCAGTTTTAAGGACCTGACAGGGAGGGTGAAGGGGCTGCACAAACCCGAAGCGATTTTTGCGCGCCAGATCGAGAACGAACTGATCGGCACTGTCAAGTACCGGCTGTTCACGACCAAACCTCCTGAGCCTCGCAGGAAATATGGTCAGAGGTCAAGCGCGCGGTAGCGCAGCGCAAATGGCTTGCAGTGAGGCAGCGTGGGGTTTGGTAAACCCGGGAGCGCGCCAGATCCTAAAGCGAAGAACCAAAAAAGGGCTTTGTGGCATAAAATCGGGCACCGAGGAGATAATCACGTCGATGTTGCCTGTTGTGCTGGCTTGCGAAAGCTTGGGCGATGATTTTTTGGTAGTGTCATAAGTTTCATGACTTATCACAAACATCATAAATGAACAATTGAACAAGTGCAGGTGAAACAATGTCATTTAGAAGTTTTATAGACCAGCTAATAACCGATAAACTGCTGACCGAGATCGAGGATCCAGTGTCTCCAAAACACGATCTTGTGCGGATTGCCGGAGATAAGAAACCGGCTCTCTTCCGCAATGTGGGCGGTCACCGGGTCGCTGTGAACATTCTCTCATCCAGGGATGCGCTCTGCAGAGCACTGCATGTTAGGAGGGCGGATCTGGTGAAGTATCTCGCATCCGTCGGAATGGATGGAGAGATTAAACTTGTGAGTGATTCTCCAACAAAAGAGATCACAGAGAAACCGGATCTTTCAAAACTGCCGATCATCACCCATTTCAAAAATGATCCCGCGCCTTACATCACCGCAGGCGTTCTGATAACCGAGTTGGATGGGGTAACGAATGCATCCATCCATCGCCTGATGGTTATCGGGAAGGATAAACTCGCAGCAAGACTCGTTGCGCCGCGGCACACATATCTCCTACACAAAAAAGCACTGGATCGGGGAGAGGAGCTCCCTGTCGCAATAGCGATCGGACTAGACCCCACCATCCTCTTTGCGGTCTCTACACGCGTGCCTGATGGTATGGAGTTTTTATACGCGTCCGCTCTTCTTGGAGAGCCGCTCGAGGTCTTCGAGTGCGAGAACGGAATCAAAGTGCCGCACTGTGAGATCGTGCTCGAGGGATACATCGGGGACGAGACTGCTCATGAGGGTCCGTTTGTTGACATCACAGGAACGTATGACCGGGTGCGGAGTGAACCCGTGATCCGGCTTACAGGGACGTGCCACCGGAAAGACCCGATATATCACGCAATCGTACCGTCTGGCGAGGAGCACAAACTCCTGATGGGAGTTCCGTACGAACCAAGGATATTTGCCGCAGTGAGTGGGGTTTGCGACGCAAAAAATGTTGTTCTGACAAAAGGCGGGTGCTGCTACTTCAATTCCATGGTGCAGATAGAGAAGCGGACCGAGGGCGACGCAAAGAACGCGATCCTTGCCGCGTTTGCCGCGCATCCAAGCCTCAAGAACGTGGTGGTGGTCGATCCCGACATCGACATCTATGATCCGAACGATGTCGAGTTTGCGATCGCAACAAGAGTGCTTGGCGACCGGGATATTCTAACAATCACGAATGTGCGTGGGAGTTCGCTTGATCCGAGCTCTGCTCCGGACGGAACGACCACGAAGATCGGTGTCGATGCGACGATGCCGCTCGGGCGGGAGGATGAGTTCAGGCGGGTTGTGAGGTGATTGCAGAAGGGGGGACTCGGGCAGTGTGGATGCGATTCATCCTAATGCATATCTGGTGGTTATATCTCAACTGTCTGCGACCGATTTGCGCCTCATTTATTCTTTAGTCGGGCTTTTGTCAAACCATGGGGAATGGCAAGAGACTTATATCAGCGTAAACCAGAGTACAGGTGCTGACATGTCACAGGAAAGAGACACGATCAAGGAATATGATGAGATCCTCAGTGAACTCAGAGAGCTGATGGTCGCAAAAAACGCAGATTATGGCGATTCGTGGAGGGCGATGCGGCTTCCGTCGATAACCGATCAGATACTTGTTAAGGTGTGCAGGATACGCAGTCTGGAGGAATCAAAAGTTCCTCCGAAGGTTTCAGAAGGTATCGAGTCTGAATACAGGGATATAATCAATTACTGCATATTCGCATTGATCAAGATGCGCGAAGCGAAAGCCACATGACAAAAGCGGAACAGGGACGATACATCATCCTGGGCAGCATCGACGGTGTTCTTGCGGTGCTCGGGGGCGTTATCGGGGCGTCGGCCGCGGGCGCAACAAACGAAGGGGTTGTGCAGGTCGGTCTGGGTGTTGCAGTGGCGCTTGCAGTGACCAATGGCATCGGCTCGTATCTGGCAGAGAGCACGGTTGAGTACGCCAAACTGGCTGAGAAGGAACGACCGCTTCTCCGCAGGCTAACCGGCACACAGATCGAGGCGGGAACCAAACGAAAGATCTGGCTCGACTCGATTACGCACGGGGGTGCGAGTTTCATCGGCTCCCTGATACCGATCATACCGTTCGTCGTCCTCGAGTCAAACATGCTTATGATCTCGATTGGAGCGAGCCTTTCTTCGCTGGTTGCGCTTGGAATCTATTCAGGAAGACTCTCAGGGAAGAACGTCGCCGCATCGGTTGCGAAGATGGTCATTCTCGGCGTTCTCGTCGTGGTGCTGGTCAGTTTGCTGGGTGGCGGGCATTGATGCGAGACCTTGATAATATGCAAGGCACCATATCTGTTGGCATGAACGTCATCTGCTTTGATCTGGAAGGTCCGCTGTCACCGCAGGACAACGCCTACGAGGTAACATCATTAATCGAGAACGGGGACACAATATTCGAGACACTGAGCCGATACGATGACTTTCTGGCGCTCGCGGGTCGTGAGAACTACGAGCCCGGCGATACGCTTGCGCTCATCGTCCCGTTCCTGCTCATGCACGGGATCGGGGAGGAGGACATCACAGAGGTCTCGTCGCATGCACGAATCGTTTCCGGCGCAAAGGACCTGATCGCGAGGTTGAAAACCGATGGTTGGGATGTGCACATCATCTCAACGAGCTACGAGCAGCACGCACGTCAGGTCGGCGCAGCGCTCGACGTGGATCAGGATCACATCTCGTGCACGAAACTCGATCTTGCAGGCTTGCGGGAGCGGCTCACCGGGGACGATATCGCATGCATACAGAGAATCGAAGAAGACATTCTTGATATCGCTGGCGATGATGGCGACGATGAAGCGATGTTTGAGCGGCTAAATGATTTTTACTTCAAGGAACTGAAAGAAACAGGGTTTGGTGACCTGTTTGCGCAGGTGCGAGTGGTCGGAGGCGCACGCAAGGTCCATGCGCTTGAGAGGATCGCCGCCAGCCACGGCATCTCGCCCGGCGAACTGGTCGCTGTCGGGGATTCGATCACCGACTTTGCGATGCTCGGGCGGGTCCGGGATGCAGGCGGGGTTGCGATCGTCTTCAACGGCAATGAGTACGCGGTTCCGTACGCGAACATAGCGCTTGCCGGAACCGATATCGGGCTTGTGCTGGAGTTTGCAGAGGCGCACGCACGAGGGGATGATGCGGTCGAACTGGCGCGGGCGCTCGAAGAGGATTACAGGAATGATCCGCGTGTGGACTGTCTCGTCGGTGCGGACGAAGGCAAGATCAGTGCGGTCATCGACGCTCACGGGAAGTTTCGGAAACTGGTGCGCGGCGAGGCTGCGAAACTCGGGTGAACCCAAGAATTCTCACGCCGCTGGAACGCGGGCAATTCCCGGACGGCAGGAGATTAAGCATTCCTTTGGTGGGTTGAAGGAGACGATAAAGTCTGAAAACGTCGTGGAGGGCTTCTATGAACATGGGCGGCTGAAGGATCGATGTCGGTGGGTGTCGATTTTGGGGATTCTTTGGCTGGAATTTTGTTAAGGTTGGGTTAAATGTGTGGATAGGGGTCGTTTTCTCGTTATTTTACAGTGGTTGAGGACTCCGGTCGGTCGCATATATTCTTATATCAGGTCACCACCAACAAAAGAGTCATGGGAATGACCATCGCTGAAAAGATCCTCGCAACACATACCAACCGGAGCAGTGTATCGCCAAAGGAGATCGTGGATGCACGAATCGATTACGTCATGGTGAACGACGTGACCGGGCTTCCTGCGTTCGAGGTCTTCGAGGAGTTCGGGACCACGCCGATTCGCGAGAAGACTGTTTTGATCCAGGACCACTATGTGCCAAACAAGGACGTGGCGTCCGCCGAGCAGGCAAAGTCGATGCGTGAGTTCGCAAGAAAATACACAATCAAAAAACATTTCGATGTCGGACGGAGCGGCGTCTGCCACCAGATCATGATCGAACATGGTTTTGCAGCACCAGGCAGGCTGATCGTTGGCGCAGACTCGCACACATGCAGTTATGGTGCGCTCGGCGCACTCTCGACAGGAATTGGGTCATCGGAAGCCGCATCCGTGATGGCAACAGGAGAACTGTGGTTCCGGGTTCCTGAAAGCCAGAAGTTCACCGTTGACGGCGAATTGGGAAAGTATGTGGTTGGAAAGGACATCATTCTGCACATCATCGGGGATATCGGGGTTTCAGGATCGCTTTACAGGTCGATGGAGTTCTATGGCTCTGCAATCCTTTCGCTATCATTGTCCGACCGGATCACCATCTCAAACATGGCGATCGAGGCTGGCGCCAAATGCGGCATCATCCCGCCTGATGAGAAGGTCTTCGATTATCTCAAAGACCGTGTTATCGGCGAGTATTCTCCGGTCTATGCTGACGAAGACGCCGAATATGAGGATGTCTTTGAATACGATGCCGCGGAGATGGTGCCGATGGTTGCAAAGCCGCATCTTCCTGAGAACGTGGTTCCAGCCTCCGAAATCAATGTTGCGATCGATCAGGCGTATCTCGGCTCGTGCACCAATGGCAGAATCGAGGACCTGCGCTCTGCAGCGGCGGTACTTGCAGGCAAAAAAGTGCATCCGTTCGTCAGGATGATCGTGGTTCCGGCAAGCAGGAACGTCTTTCTGGAGGCTCTTTCCGAGGGCTTGATCAAGACATTCATGGACGCAGATGCGTACGTCGCAGGACCAACATGCGGCGCATGTCTCGGCGGTTACATGGGCGTCCTTGCGGATGGCGAGCGGTGCGTCAGCAGCACGAACCGCAACTTCATTGGCAGGATGGGGCACAAGGATTCGGAGGTCTATCTCGCAAACCCGGCAGTGGTTGCGGCAAGCGCTATAACAGGGCGGATAACCGATCCGGAGGATCTTAGTTGAGTTAGTTGAGTTAGTTGAGGTGGCAATCATGAAAAAGTACATCGAAGGCAGA
>JAUWHQ010000035.1 GCA_030605805.1 Methanosarcinales archaeon
TGATTTCGACCTCGCACGGGAAGCACTCCTTCAATACCTCCAAAATTCGGTCATTATCAGCCGCAACTCCACGCTTAAACGGATATTCGTTGATATGATCACCTCATCCAAGTATCTTAGCAAACAGCCCGCCATAGTCCTGCGGTTTTGTGAGGTACTCGAGCATATCGATCTGTTTCACGAGTCCATACATCTCCTTATTTTTATACAGTCCGACCTCTGAATAATTCGTCGGTTTCAGGAACCGTATCTCTGGCAGATCCTCGTACTTCGGATTTGGAATGAACCCATCCTCTGATAAGAAGTATGCAGCCCCGTTTTTCTCCTTGAAAAAATCATAAACCGAAGAAAAATCCCTGCAAACCCAGTTAGCCATCTTGAGAGTCTTGTTCGATGCGTTTATCGTTACATGCCCGTACTCCGGAGGTATGATCACCTTGTCGCCGGCGCCTGCCCGCACAATGACCACATCGGATATGCTGCTGCCTTCTTTCTTCTGCAGCAGGTACTGCGCCTCGCCTTCGAAGACCTCGTACACCTCGGTGTAGCTGACATCGGTTCCGGGAACCTTCGGGTGATCATGCCCGGCGGTCTTGACGTATTCCGTGCCAAGCATGCCCGGCGGAATGACTGTGATGTCGTACCGCAGATTGTGCTCAACGATCCGCTTGTAATCTGACCTGCTCAGTGAGAGGTCCCTGTACATGTAATACAATTCGCGATCAGGCGCGTCCATCAGCGAACGATCATACAGCACATCATCCATGTCATGCAACATCCTGATGTCTGGTTCTCGCCCACTCAATATATCAGATAACATCAGTCGATACTTGGGGCATATTCGTATAAAAAACCATCGGGGTAGGGGGATTGCTGACTGATGATAGTAGCGCTTCTCAAAGCCCGGTTTCGTTGTAGCTGCAAAGCGTTTCAAGTCGTGCATCTACATAAGCGTCCGGGGTGAGGCATGGATCGTCGGTAGTGTCCCAGTCAGTAGTTGATGTGATATGACCTGAATTTTTGCAGTGCCCCCGATTCCGAGAATGGTCTGGTGCATTGCCTCGGGTTTTATGGTGGGGCGGGAGGTAAACAGGTGTTGCGGTTGCGAATGGGGCAGAACTGGTTGGATTGGCGATTCCGAAATGTTCGACACAATATCGTCGTTTAACTTTCCACGAACAAGTACTGTGAAAGGTACATCCCTTTCTCTACCCACCTTACCCTTTCTCACCCCCCGTCCCGCGATAGCAGCACAACACGGCTGATCGGAACCTTCGTTTACAGATTAATTCCCTCGACCGCAACCTGCAGGATCATGAGCGCATCGATGGACGTGACTTTGCGATCACCATTGAGATCCGCATCTTCGTTGTATCCGCCGCTGGCTGCAATCCGGAGCGCGATCACTGCGTCTGTGGGGGTGACATTCCCATCGCGGTTCACATCACCGCGGAGGGTTGTTGGAGGCTGGTTTACTGCCTTTATATGTATTGTAAAATTAGAGATGGGCTGTGGACCATAGGCGCATGTATCATTGCACACAGGGCAGGCTGAAGCTTCTCCTGAATGAAACGTGATATTGATACGATATTCCGCCCCCTCATGCATGTAGCCCTGTCCCGGATACAATTGATGATCGTCTACTTCTACCTGACCAGTTCCATTGGTGATGGTTACATTGGTGTACTTCGCTTCGCAGTTGCAGACGGTAGGATCACTTGGACATGTTGAACAATTGACTGTATTATTATATTCTATTGTATAGTTTCCCAATAACATGGGCTCGGGGGGTTCTGATGAGTATGGCTCCAAGAAATCAGGATCGCCATATATGTCGGTTATAACGGTATCTGTGCTTGAGTTCATCCTTCCTAAACCAATAACGTCCCCTGCTGGAGATGCTGCAAAGCCAAATATCTCCACATAGTCATCCACACATATCTCGTTCACCGCATCTTCATTTGGAAACAGCCATTCTAATTCTATGTGGGTATCATTAAGCTGCCATCCAGGATGCGACCAGTTATACGACCATTCGTACATTGTCTGAACTTTAAACGTATTATTCTCGGCATCTTTTCCGATCACCGTCCCCATGTATCCCTCCGGGTTGATTGCTGCCGATGCCCCGCCCACACAAGCGCCAAGCAGCGCAATTGCCATGCAAAGTCCGAACACAAGATGTTTTGTATTTTCATTCATTCCAATCACCTCTGTCAGAAGCGCGATTCTCTCCACCCGGAATCTCCGCGCCATGCATAATTAACATACGACTCATG
>JAUWHQ010000241.1 GCA_030605805.1 Methanosarcinales archaeon
AATTATACCGAACAGATCCTTGCTGCGTGCAGCGATGCCCTGCTCTTTGCGGTGAGCAGCATGACCTGCTACCAGATCAGGGACGGACTCGATGTATCGGCTGCCGTGAAAGAGCAGTACCCGGGACTCCCGATCGTCTGGGGCGGCTACCACCCCACCACCATGCCAGAACAGACCATTTTAAGTCCGCATATAGACATCGTGATGCGGGGACAGGGCGAATACACGCTCCAGGAACTTGTGCACCGGCTCAGTGGTGGGCACAGCCTCGAAGGGCTCTCCGGGATCATATACAAAGAGCAGGGGCATGAGCAAGGACGCGTGAGGATCATAACCAACCCTGACCGCGAGTTTTCGGATATCAACGAATTCTGCGACATGCCATACCATTTAATCGAAATGGAACGCTACATCAAGTCATACCGGTTCGGAGATCGCTGCATTGATTACGAAACGAGCCGGGGGTGCATTGCAAGTTGTTTCTTCTGCTCAGAGCCCTTATTCTGCAAGCATAACTGGACCGCGCTGACCCCTGAGAGAACCGTCTCAGAGATCGAGAAGCTGCACACAGAGTACGGGATCAACACATTCATGATCAGGGACAGTGATTTTTTCGTCAGCACAAGACGTGTCAGTGCGATTGCAGAACTCCTGATCGAGCTTGGGCTTGAACTGAATCTGGTCAGCGTAAACGGGAGGATGGAGCATCTGCACCGCCTCGATGACGGTGTGTGGGAACTTCTACGGAGAGCCGGGCTTCGGGAGGTGTTTATCGGGTTTGAGAGTGGGTACCAGCCATCGCTCGACGCCATGGGGAAAGGCGCATCGGTTGACCATATCATTAAATGCACCCGCAGTTGTGCAGAACATGATATCGATCTGCGGGGTTCGTTCATGGTCGGAATTCCCGGCATCGACACAAAGACCGAGATTGCGCACACGTTTGAGATGATGAACCGGATGATTGAAATCTTCCATAAAGAGAGCGATCTTGCGAAACTGGACTTTCTCCTCTCGTTTTTTGTCCCGTATCCCGGCACCCCGCTCTACCAAAAATGCATTGAGGTGGGCTTTCCGCCGCTTTCCTTGCTTGAGGAGTGGGGTGACTTTGACCAGTTCGATTTTCATGCCCCGTGGGTCAGTGACGGCTGTTACGAACTCACAAAGGAGTTTCGGGAGAAGCTGCCATGTAACTCGGGTATGAGTTATGATGAGTGGCACGAGTACTATCCAAGCGATGTCAGACCACGGCTTGGCTAATTAGGTATGCAGCGGCGGCAATTCCGCGTTGCGATGACCCGCGATGTAAAGTTTTATCTCCCGTCATCCCAAGTACAGATCAATGCATGAATCACTGATTGTGGAGGAGTTTGCGAATGCAGGATATCAGATCAGTCCGGATGCGGTCGCGCTGATCGATTCATGCCCGTCGCCGGATAACGTTGTGGAACAGGTGCTGCGATCACTGGACGACTCGGTGCTTGTGGTGGACAAGCACCACATCCGGTTCGATGACGCCGACGCTCAAGCAATCTCTGGAAAGGAGCAGCCTGATAAGCTACCTGTGAAGCCGTCTATGAAACCACCTGAGAAAAAACACCTGATCCAGCCACCCGTTGCACCCGAACTTCCCGGAGTGAACATATTATGCGATATCAGCAACGAATCGACCTGTGTCGGCGAATACAGCGAGTTTGTGCGGTACTTCCGGGATCGGTACGCACGGTTAAGCGGTATCATCCGTACCAGGGTCACTGCGCGCCCGATCGAATCGCTGCGAGCGGAAAGACTCAGGGATTATGGCAGCGTCTCGATCATCGGCATGGTTTCCGAGATCAGGACCACGTCAAACGGCAACAAGTTAATCGAGCTTGAGGATCCGACAGGTATGTTCTCTGTGCTGGTCCGCCCGTCCGACCGCGATCTGTGGGATATCGCAAGCGGCATCGTCCACGACGAGGTGATCGGGGCGACAGGCTCGCTCACCAGGGACGGCAGGCTGATGATCGTAAGTAACATCGTGATGCCTGATATCCCGAGCCAGCACAACCAGCGACTATCAGGCAGTGGAAATGGAAATGGAAACGGTTCGAGTCAGGGCATCGGCGCAGGAGACCGGCAAGGTCTTGGTACTGGTCAGGGGCATGGTCAGGCAGTCCTGATCTCGGACGTCCACATCGGAAGCAACACATTTCTTGAGGACGCGTTCTGCGAATTCATCGACTGGCTCGGCGATGGTGATGCAGGCAGTGATGGAAACGGCGCCTGCGTCGGACCGGTGCGATACCTGATCATCGCAGGCGACCTCGTGGATGGCGTCGGCGTGTATCCGGGTCAGGAGCAGGAGCTGGAGATCACTGATGTATATGACCAGTACAGGTGCGCGGCAAAATATCTCAGAGACGTTCCAAAGAATGTGCGGATCATCATCGCACCCGGCAACCACGACGCGGTGCGGCTGGCAGAACCACAGCCCGCGCTTCCTGAGAAGATCAGATCGATGTTTCGGAGCGATACGGTATTCACAGGCAATCCCGCGCTCATCGAGATTGATGGCGTGCGCATACTGATATATCATGGGCGATCGATGGACGACCTGATCGCAACCATACCGAACATGAGTTACCAGCGCCCTGCAGAGGTCATGATCGAGATGCTGCGACGCAGGCATATCGCGCCCGCTTATGGCGGCAGAGTGTCCATCGCGCCCGAAGCAATGGATCATTTCGTGATCGACCGGATACCGCACATCCTGCACTGCGGACATGTGCATACCATCGGAGTTGACCGGTACAAAGGCGTTACCGTGGTCAATGCCGGGACATGGCAGTCCCAGACCGAGTTTCAGAAGCGGGTGAACCTTGAGCCGGTGCCGGCATACGCCGCGATAGTCGATCTTGCGACGCTTGATACGCGGATGGCTCGTTTTGCGTGAAGGCGTTTTATGACTCCTCTTCTTTTCTCGTATGTGTTTAGATGCGGCGAAAAAAACCACGAGATTTCACGAGATTAACACAAGAGTATGGTATTAGACATGTGACATTGATTAGTTTTATATTTTATATCTTACTTCTTCATACTTTCTCGTGAAAATCTGTGTAATCTTGTGGTTATACTCATCACCGACATAAACTGCGACTTTTGCAATTGCCAATTTGACCACGAATACACAAGACCGGGGCACATACAACATGATAGCCAATCGAGAGGTTTATTCGATCTTTCTCGTCCTTGCGCCCTCGCGTCTTTGCGTTTTTATTCTCCAATTTAACGAGAAAGGCGAGAGAGACGCGAAGGGGGTCATCTCTATCGTCACGTCTTTCGCGTGTGTCAACACATCCCACTGACATATTTGCAAAAAAGCTCAGTTTGTGGCGGTGCGAAGTATAGCTAAACACGTACTTTGCATAAAAGCCAAAAAAACAAAAAACGATAAAAATCCACATGCACCCGCGCCAAGATGCCCCGGATTTTCCAATCCGAGGTTCGTGACGTTTTGGATATCTGAAAACACAGAAGTCAGAAGCAAAGCACCAGTCAAATTGACCGTCTCCATATATCCATACGTTGATATGCCATGCCAATGCAAAGACCACCGATGGCAGCAAGCGACACAGCACTCACAGAACGGCAGATGCAGGTACTGCGGCTGCGGAACGATGGCTATTCGCAGGAGAAGATTGCTGCCGAACTGGGCACGACGAAACAGAACATCTCTGCAATTGAAAAAACGGCACGCAAGAATATCGAGCGGGCTGAAAACACCCTGAAATTCGTCAAGATGCTCAAAGCACCGATCTGGTTCGAGGTTGCAGCGAGCACATGTTTCGATGACCTGATCGGAATGATATACTCGAAGGCAGATGCCGCGGACGGGGATGTGCATGTGCGTTATGATGGCGTTGCGCTCGCATCAAGAATCCGGGAACTTGCAGGGGGGCGGATACGGCACAGGGTGGTGGTGGTCGATTTCGAGATCGCGATAACCGGGGATGGGGGCGTGCTGGTGCGGTAGTACGCCACAAAGTCCGGATGTGTTCGTGGTTATCGACACACGATTATTTAATCTCCGAATCAACCTCGCATGGATCAGAAATAACCGATCAATCACCAGAGGAACAGACATGCCCATGATCACCGAACACGGCACAACCGTAGAACTCGGAGGAGCGTTCTACAACCCGCATACGACGCTTGATCGCGATCTCACAATCGCATCTCTCGCCGCATTCGACCGCACAGTAGACCATCTTGAATCATACCTCGACACGTTCGCTGCAACCGGCATCCGGGGCTTGCGGGCTGCATCAGAACTCAAGCTTGCAGCAACGATCAACGACCGGGATACGGATGCCGTCCGCCTTATCCGACAAAATATCGTCTCAAACGGACTGGAATCTCGCTGCGAGGTCACAAACGAGGATGCAAATGTCCTGCTCCACCAGAGACGGTTTGATGTCGTTGATATCGACCCGTTCGGATCACCTGCATCATTCCTTGCTGCTGCATCGAGATCAGCCAGAAAGATGCTTTGCATAACCGCAACCGACACTGCGCCGCTCTGCGGAGCGCATCTGAATGCAGGGATCCGCAAATACGCGTCTGTGCCGGTGAATAACGAGTATCATGCCGAGACCGGGGTTCGGGTGCTGATGGGCACAATTGCACGGGCGCTTGCGGTGTGGGACCGAGGAATGTCCCCGCTCCTTGCTTATGCAAGGCGGCACTATGTCCGTGTGTATACAAGAGTGTTGAAAGGTGTCTCTTCTGCCGATAAGTCGATGAAAGAACTTGGTTTCATCGCTCACTGCCATAACTGCGGTTTCAGGGAACCGGTAGCCAGTCTTGCACCCCTGATCCCGGATCGGTGCCAGATATGCGGGCACCGGATGCAGGCGTCTGGTCCGATGTGGCTCGGACGTCTGTATGATCAATCATTCTGTGAATCGGTCATTTCCGAGCTGATCGATCGGGAATCGGATAAACATGCGATTAAACTCGCTACTATCTGCAGAAACGAGATCAACGTACCGACATTCTATGATCAACATCTAATCTGCCGTGCAGTCGGGATTTCGCCGGTGAAGATCGATGGGTTCATCGATCTACTCAGGGATGCGGGATTTGAGGCGTCCAGAACGCATTTCTCAGGGACAGCATTCAAGACCGATGCCGATATCTGTTCCATAGCAGGGATACTTGCTGGCAGCGATGTCCGGACATGGGCAGCTAACCGGACGAAAAAATAAAGTTAGTGCGCCGACCGGGAATCGAACCCGGACCTGGGGCTTGGAAGGCCCCAGTCATAGCCATTAGACCATCAGCGCTCCTGCGATATGTTGACCGCGCACGGATTTAATACTATCGGTCGCTGATCCATCCGGCACCGGGAGTCGTGATCAGGATTGGCGAACGCAAAGCTTTTTCTAAAAACCCGACCCTCATCCCTAACATGGAAGATCATATAGAATACTCAAGAAACACGCTGATGGACTTCATCAAGCTGAAGCCAAAGGACATCGAGATCTGCGATGTGACGCTCCGGGACGGCGAGCAGGCGGCGGGGATTGCTTTTACCGAGCAGGAGAAGATCGATATTGCATATAAACTGGACGATATTGGCGTTGAGATCATCGAGGCGGGGTTCCCTGTTGTTTCAAAAGAAGAACTCGAAACGATACGCAAAATAACAAAACTCGGGCTCAACGCGAGGATCTGCTGCCTTGCCCGCGCAAAGAGATCAGACGTCGATGCTGCGCTGGATGCGAATGTCGATATCGTGAGCATCTTCATCGCAACCTCTGACATCCATCTGCGCTACAAGCACCACATGACGATCAGTGAAGCTACCGACTGCGCAATCGACGTGCTCGACTATGCAAAGGATCACGGGCTCACGGTCAGGTTCGCTGCCGAGGATGCGACCCGCACCGACATAGACGTGCTAAAACGTGTCTACCGGATCGCCGAGGCGCACAGAGCGGATTACCTGAGCATCGCAGACACGGTCGGGATCCTTGATCCAAGTACCACGTATTTCATGATAAAAGAGATCAAAAAGGCAACAAAGACCCCGCTCTGCATCCACTGCCACAACGACCTCGGCATGGCGACGGCAAACACGATCGTTGCTGCGGAATCCGGGGCAACACAGCTCCACGCGACCGTAAACGGCATCGGCGAGAGGGTCGGGAACACGCCGCTTGAGGAGTTGCTCGTCGGGCTTTTGGTCCAGTACGGCATCGACAAATATGATCTCTCGCATCTCCTGTCGATCTCGAAGATGGTGGAAGAATATTCAGGAGTCAAAGTTGCAAGAACCAAGCCCATCGTCGGCGAGAACGCGTTCTGCCACGAGTCAGGCATCCACATCGCTGCGATGCTTGAGAATACGAGCACCTACGAAGTCTTCTCGCCGGAGATCGTCGGCGGTGGCAGGAACTACATCCTTGGCAAGCACACCGGGAAGAAGGCGCTCAAGTTCGTAACAGAGCGGCTTGGGTACGATCTCGATCAGGAACACCTCTGCGCACTTCTCGATAAGATCAAGGTATGCAGCGAGGCGAAGCATGGGGTCAGCTGCGACCGGCTCGCAAGGATGATCGATGAGATGGAGTGAAATGAAATACGTAATCCTCCTCGGCGACGGAATGGCAGACGTCCCGCTCCCCGAACTCGGCGGAAAGACGCCGCTTGAGCACGCGGACACCACGAACATGGATTACATCGCAAAGCACGGTAAATGCGGGCTTGCACGAACAGTTCCGGACGGGATGCCCGCGGGAAGCGATATTGCAAACATGTCAATTCTCGGATACGCTCCGGAGAGATACTACACAGGCAGGGGACCGCTCGAGGCTGCGAGCATGGGAGTCGCACTCTCAGACAGTGAGGTTGCGTTCAGATGCAACCTGATCACTGTAAAGGATGGTGTGATCGCCGATTACAGTGCAGGACACATCTCAAGCGAGGAAGCGTCCGTTCTGATCGCGTCGATCAATGATTCGCTCTCATCAGGTCGCATCCGCTTCCATGCGGGAGTCAGCTACCGCCACCTCATGGTAACGGATGGGATCGGCGCAACCGCCGGATGCATGCCGCCGCATGATGTGATCGGTGAGGCGATGGAGTCGCAGATGCCGGAGGGCGAGGATAGCGAGGCGTTAAGTGATCTGATCATCAGGTCGGCAGACGTGCTCGAGGGTCACAGGATCAACAAGGAGCGGGTTCGCGCCGGGAAGAATCCCGCGACCCACATCTGGCTTTGGGGTCAGGGAAAAGCGCCGGAAATCCCATCGTTTGAAGAGATGTTCGGCATCACGGGCTCGATGATCTCAGCCGTTGATCTCCTGAAAGGTCTTGCCATCTACGCTGGGATGGACGTGATCGAGGTTCCGGGGGCGACAGGCTACCTTGACACGAATTATGCCGGGAAGGCGGATTATGCAGTGCGGGCTCTGGAGGATCATGATTTCGTGTATGTTCATGTCGAGGCGCCTGACGAGGCTGGACATGCCGGCGATATCAATGCGAAGATCACCGCGATCGAGAATTTTGATGAGAAGGTCGTAGGAAGGGTTCTTGACAGGTGTTCTGATTGTGTGATCATGGTTTTGCCGGATCATCCCACGCCGATACCACTTCGGACGCATACCGCGGATCCTGTGCCATTTGCGATCCACGGGCACGGGGCTGATTCAGTCTCGGCGTTTGATGAGCGGTCAGCGGCGAAAGGGTCGTACGGGCT
>JAUWHQ010000089.1 GCA_030605805.1 Methanosarcinales archaeon
CTGATACAAATAGCCCCCTCTTCCGATGGTAGTGCATACTATAAATTTTTATTCTTGTGGTGTGGCATATTTAGAGGCGTAAACTTTGGCTTTTCAGCAGACTTGGTCCTGTTTGAAAGTGTTAATCGCCCACGATTCCCCCAAGGTTACATTGGCTGCAGGTCTACTTTCGGAGCAAGTCTCATCCTTAACCGATCTTGAACCTGAGCAGCGCAGCGATCCCGCCCAGCGCATCAAGCCGCTTTCCCGGCTCAAACTCGGAACTGAAGACTACGACCCTGCCCTGCGCGTGCTCGACCTGCCGCAGCAGATTATCAGCATCGATGCCGGATTCTGCTTTCGCCTCGCGAGAGTCCCGCAACGTCTCATCAACGATCATCAGCGTCTCGATCGCACCGAATCCGAGCGCATCAACAACCTCAGCAAGCCCGTAAGCGCACAGACCACCGGTGGCGATCTCGCGCATGAGCGAGTCCATCAATTCAGCCTCCCTGCCGATCCTTGATTCCTGCACAATCCTATCGACTGCGCCGCGCCGCAGCACCTCCAGAAATCCCGGAGTGCCTGTTGACACGGTATCCTCAAGCACCGCCCGTGCAGCGATCTCTGGCAAGGCATCTCGCAGATGTTTCATGAAATCCTCTTTGATGAACCCGGGTCCCGCGATGATGATCGCCTGCTGATCATCTCCGTCCTGTGTCTGTTCCACGGCTTGATCGAGCGCAGACGAGACCGATGCGAAGAATTCATGCGTGAAATCGCCATGTTGTTTTCCGGGAGGCTGGGTGATCTGGGACACCATATCCACCCCAAACTGGCGCACGAGCCCGATGCACGCCTCTCCTGACTCGATAGTCACGATCGTCACACGTGGGCGCTCAGATGCGGCTTTCGCCTCCTTGACCCGTTCGAGCTGATCCGGCTTCCAGTGTTTATCGATGCCGACCATCGATCCGGTCTCGATGTTGATGGTATGGTGCTCGCCCGTATCGACCCCCGTCCTGATGATGCCACGCACCCGAAGCCGGTTCGAGAAACGGTGAAACTCCATGCCAGTGACCTCGATGGTGAGGTGCACCGATTTTTTCTCTGCCGCTTCGGGACGGAGCTTGTCGGTTGCACCTTCGACCCGTCTCTTCGTGAATGCCGATACAAAGTCCCCGTCTTCGATGATGTACTTCAGATGCCACAGGTCATCGAGCGATTCCGGCACAAGTTCGATTACGCCGCAGCGGTTCTTCAGTTTCTGTTTTCTGATCTTCATCGGTTCTGTCCCTGCCGTACAATCTGCCTGCACCTTATTTAAGATCGGTGATCGCCTGATACTCTAAAAATTTCGGTAATATCAACTTATATCAATTAAAGTATGCGTGTATAAGTATAACAATTATGTTAAATAAAATTTGGGGCGATGCGGAAGATGAGATCGAACACCTTTATTACCGGATACGCCCAATGGTTGCGTCATGGAATTCTGTCCGGATTGCGGCACCATGTTGGTGCTGAAGGGCGGTGCGCTGACATGCAGGCGCTGTGGATTTGCAAAGGCAAAAGGAGAGAATGAGTCTGTTTTATCTGTCGAGCGGCGCACAAAAAAGACGATCACGGTGCTCGAAGGTGCGGTCGACGCGGGGCTTCCGACCACGCACGCACGATGCGAGGAATGCGGCAATGACACCGCTTACTGGTGGTTGCGGCAGCTTCGGTCAGCAGACGAGAGCGAAACCAGATTCTTCAGATGCACGAAATGCGGGAGAACCTGGCGGGAATACGATTGATCATCGGGGTGATCCGGGTGATATCTCAGGGTATGTACGGTTTTCCTAACCGACCGAAAGAAACCGAGATAACTTTATATTGCGTAGTCAGAGATACCAATACCAGATGTCCAGAATCGTCAATTCATCAGGAAAAAAGAAGACCGCAATCGCTCGTGCGATCATCAGGGAAGGTAACGGGCGGGTGCGCATCAACAAAAAACCAATCGAGCTATGGGAGCCTGAACTTGCCCGTCTCAAGATGATGGAACCACTCCTGCTTGCCGGCGATGGTGTCGTCGATGGCATCGACATCGATGTCAATACGCAGGGTGGCGGAATCATGGGGCAGGCAGGTGCTGCGAGGACCGCTATCGCCGGCGGATTGCTGGCATGGACGAACGATCCGTCGCTCAAACAGACGTTTGTGGACTACGACCACAACCTGCTGGTCAGTGACTCAAGGCACAAGGAGACAAAGAAGTTCGGCGGTCGTGGAGCAAGAGCACGAAGACAGAAGTCATACCGGTGATATGCTATGATTCCGGTTCGATGTTTTACCTGCGGAAAGGTTATATCTGCTGCGTGGATGGATTTTAAGGAGCGTATCCAACTGGAAGATCCTGCAAAAGTTCTGGACGACCTCGGCGTCGAACGGTACTGCTGCCGGAGGATGCTGCTTGCCCATGTCGAACTGGTAGACGACCTTTCGCCATATTACTGATTTATATCAATTGTCGGGGGCCGTGAGGTAGCCTGGACCATCCTCCAGCGTTCGGGACGCTGGCACCTGCGTTCAAATCGCAGCGGCCCCATGCCTATAGTACCTCATGTCATTTTGTATGCAGAAGCAGAAGCGTGGGCAATCGCGTCCCTGATCACATCCTCCGATCTCGGGAAGTGGATGGATCCCAGCCCCTCGTGTTCGGCATAGCAGTCAAGCCCGCGGACGACCACGACCGGCGTTCCGTCACCACCCTCGCCAAATAGCAGATTCGCAGCGCCGGCAATCTCGTCCACGACCGCCTCGTTTGCCACTTCGAGGACGTTACCAAAGAGATCGCACGA
>JAUWHQ010000202.1 GCA_030605805.1 Methanosarcinales archaeon
GTTGAAGTTCTCGGTGCAGAACAAGCCGATGACGTAAGCGAGGTTCGGAACCTTGATCTTCTCGCCGTTCTCGCCGACCTCAAAGCCGTGCGACATCATACCCGGGAAGAACTGGGTCTTCCGAACCCCGTAGACGTGGCATGGCAGCCCAACCACAGCGGCATTCGTGATGTCGCCCGCATCCTTGATCGCTGAGAGCACAGGGATTGCGGAGTATTTCGAGCCAGCAGAATCGAGCAGTTCTTCCTTTGACCTGACAACTCGTGAACTCGGTTTACCGGCATCGCCGGTTGCGATCACGCCATCGATCAAGCCCGTGTCCATACAGTACGAGAGAAGAGCGGTCACAGCGCCGCCGTCCTGTCCGGCATCCCTGATTGCGGGATCTGTTGCACGCGCAGCCACGATCGTCTCATACTGTCCGAGCAGCGATGGCGGTTTTGCTTTGAAGCCAAAGATATTCGGACCGATCTTTGAAGCAAACGTCACCACACGCTGGCAGACGTCTTTACAAGCTCCCTGCCCGTTTCTCGGGCATTCTTCCTTCAGCGCGGGACCATCCGCTCTGAACTCGATTCTGTCATTCGGACATACCGCGGCACACGCGCCGCAGAATGTACACAGACCTGCATCGACGACCTCGTCGCGCAGGAACCATTTATATTCTTCCATGATTTTTCACCTCTATATGTTGTATTCCTGCGTGGGCGTCAACCCTATATAAGTATTTCGTAATCACATAACGAATTTCGATACAGAATATTTTTATATCAGTACAACATGCATGAGATCATGAAAGGTGATGAAATCAAATGCTGGAAGAAAGAGTCATGCGGGGATCTGCTCTACACGCTACCAGTCGATGATCTGGATACAAAGATCATCCTTGCACTCTGTGAGAATGCAAGAATGAGTAATGTCGATATTGCAAACAAAATCGGTGTAAGTGAGGGCACTGTCAGACGAAGAATCAACGAAATGAATAGAAAGGGAATAATCGAAGGTTTCATCTTACTTCTGGATTGTAAAGAAGCGGAAAAATGCGTCAAGGCATTTATAAGTATGGAAGTTGACGATGCGCACCTGGATGATGTTACTGATGAACTGCTCAAGAATGACGAACACATCGTCACCATGTACCGCACAAACACGAGATTCAACATATTATGCGAGGTGATGTTCCGGTCGATCATCGAATTGCAGGATTTTATCGATAAATCTATAAAAACTGAAGGGGTCATAGACACAGAAGTAAAAACAGTGATTGGATCGTACAAGAAATGCCTGTGGACAGGGATATGAATCGGGCGAGGAACTCGTGGAAGACGGATCACACCTCGGCGTTGATCTATGCGAGGAGCATCTATCATAGTTGACCGTTGAGAGGGGGATGGTTGCCTTCTTTGAGATTGCAAGCGTGTAAACTTGAAGAAGAAGGCGTCATAAGACAGTACACCGTCGTCACCGATCCCCGAAACTCGGATACAACTCAGTCTCCCTCGTCGGGATCGATGTCGAACCAGTGCACCTTCTCGAGGTTACACTCGCGTTTGAGCGAGTTTTCTGAGGTGAAAGAACCGCTCTGCCCCCTTGACCGATCCCGAACTCCCGATCACATGAACCGCAACACGCACGCCCCTGACCCGGTTTACTGTCGCAAGCACCGCCCGCGTACGCCCGGTCTTTGTGTGTGCGCACCTGACGATTCCACCCGTCCTGTCAAACGAGAGCATCTTTATCCCGCACTCGCTGCTGCCGGTGTCTCCGAGCAGCGATGAGGCAGACCGGTTGAGTTCGTCGATGAAATCACGTCTTGATACCGTGCCCTCTGAGAGCATCTCAAAGGCAAGGTAACGCTTCTTTTCGCGCAATGATGGGAGCAGTCGCATAGCCATATCCGTATCACCGTCTCATAATCTCTGCCGCGATTTCTCTCCTCCTCATCGCCAATAGATATATCGATATGATGATGCAGTATATTCCGATGATCATGGTGATGCAGCCTGCCCAGAGCAGGGATATCCATGGCACGATCCTGATGGATAGCGGCACCACAGCCTCGGTCGAGATGTGGGAACGGGTTCCCTGAAACTGCACATACACATCACGCATGATGCTGCGATCGATCATCGGATCGTGCACGTCCCCGTACTGGTTGGTTCTGACAAAACCGGTCGCGCCGCTGCAATAAAACTTATCGTCCTTGTATACCGACAGATAAGCGGTCTGCGTCCATGTGCCGTCCGGATTCTGGATCACATCGAATTTGGTCAGTTCCACCGCCCAGCCATGCCCGATATCGTTCTTTGTGCCCAGTTCACTGACTCTGTACGTGACACCCGCCTCGATGTCAAAGGAGGTGGTAACGATTGCGCCAAGCACGACCAGAACAAAACCGATGTGAACCAGGTTGATTCCAACCGACCTGATCCGCAGACGCCCGTGAAGTTTCTTGATATCTCTCAGGAACTTGTAGATGGTGGTGATGAGTGCGAAGAGAAACGGTGGCAAAAACGACCACATCGAGATCGAGCCGAGCATCTTCACGAAGATCGATGACGATGCAGCAAACTCGCTTCCCGGATCAAGCAGCGGATGGCTCGGTACCAGCGCAAGCAGGATCGTTGCAGTCGATACAAGGATTACCAGGTATTTCAGATACGTATCATCGATTTTGCCATACGCCATGCAGATGCCGGTCAGGATCGTGAGCAGCAGCACCGGGACATAGCACCACACATTGAAAAATTCGGGTGGAATTATGACTTTCGTGTCGAATACATGCTGCGATGTAAAACTGTATGTCACGCCCCAGCAGCTTATGAAAGCGATGAGTGTCAGCAGGAGGACGGTGCAGAGGAAGGTATTGTGCAGCGAAAAGACGGCTTTTTTCCCCACGGCAGCTACGTCGACTCGCACGAACTTTATCGCGCTAAGCACGATTGTGATGGTACCTACCACGAGTATGCCCATAACCAGCAATCCCGCTGTTTCCGTGCCCGGAAAGTCGTGGAGCGAGTGAATGATTCCCTGTCTGGTGATCAGCGTTACGTAGATGGTTGCGGCGAACAAAAATATCGTAAATACGGGGGCTGCGGTCGTATACTCCTTTCCTTCGTTGTAACGGGCAAGTACGTGCACCGCCGCAGTCAAAAGCATCCACAGAACAAGCATTGCAGTCTGCACCGGGTCCCAGTTCCAGAAGCCGTTCCATCCGACGAGTTTGTATGCCCATGCGCCGCCTGTTGCCATGCATATCGAGAGGCAGAACCACGAGACCCTGATCCACTGTTTCGATATCCTGTGCCAGCCCGATTTTCCGGTGATCAGGTGGGCGGCTGCAGCTGAGGCAGGGATGATCGTCGCTGCATAAGAGATGAATGTGACGAATGGATGGATGATCATCCATACCGTGCGGAAGACCGGGTTCAGCCCGTTTCCATCGGCAGGGATGTAGCCGATCATATCGAGAATCGGCTTGAACGGCTCTGATATGATGCAGAGCATAAGTATGAACATCGATATCACCAGCGCGATGAGTCCTGTCGTCTGGTGCAGCGGGTTCCTGAACCTGTATTCTTCCATCACGAGCCAGACAAAGAGGAACGATGTCCATGCCCAGAGCAGGTACGTGCCCTGCTGTCCTGCAAAGACCGCGGCGATCTTGTAGGGCAGCGGCATCTCGCTGTTGCAGTACTGCCACACATACAGGATACTGTAGTCACCGATGATGAAACACCACACCATCATAAACATCGCCATGCTCAGAAAGAAGAATGCAGCCCGTGTTGCAATTCTGATCGCCTTATCAGGTTTTAGCTTGAACCGTTTTGAATCGTGCAGGGCAAGCAAGCTCACTGCAATGAGTCCGCAGACGAAAGCCAGCTTCAGCATCACGCTCCCGATGATCATTTCAGCCTCCGCCACCTGACCCCGTACAGAAGCGCGATGATCAGCGCGATGAACACGATGGTACCCGCGAAGATGATCTCCCGCTGGAAGACGATTGCAGCGAGAGCGCCCTCTGGTTTCGTCACGGTCAGCATCACAAGTCCTGGCTCACTCCATACGCCGCGGGAGTCAAGCGACTGGACAAAGATCGTGTGCCTGCCCTCAGACCACCCGGTCGTGTTGATCACCGAGGTTGCTTCGGTTGCCTGCCCGTAGTATTCGGTGCGTGTGAACCTGAGAGGCGTCCCGTCACCTCTTTCGCCGGGGATATCAACGAAGTACTCGATATACCTGACCTCCATCTTCCAGCCGGTCACGACCTTCGCGTTCAGCACCACTGAGTCGCCAGCATGGACGTGATCAGGCGTAACCGAGATCTCTGCGACGTGCGGAATCACATCAAAGACCTCGAGGGTGTGGAATGTGACCGGGTCCCTGCCGCCGTGACAGACGTAGCAGTCATCCTCGTGTCCGTGCGCAGTACCGCTCATATCAGTCGCATTGAAAGGCGCACAGGCGCCATATCTGGTGTGGCAGTCCTTGCAGTCCCTGACACGAACGCCCGGGGTCCAGCCAGCCCAGCCAGGGTCCTGTGCGCTTCCGAGTGGATACGGGCTGTAATGAAACGGCGTGTCAGTCACATTGTGGCATTCGGTGCATGTGAATGCTTCTTCCACATCGACCTCCCGCACCGCTCCTGCGATCATGACGCCGCCCCGCACCTCGCCTGTGCCATAAGTCAGCGCCTGCACCTCTGTAAAGTTCGTGTCGCGGGCATGACATGCGTAACAGGACTCATCCACCGTTGTTTCGCCCTCTCCGTAGACGTAGGTGAGATTGTGATACCGATCCGCCTTCTCGTTGTGGCAGAGTGCACACGTGTAGGTCTTGTTCACCTCTTCCACGATCGCCTCGTCGTAATGTGCCGCATCGTATCCGGGATGGCACTCCAGACACTCAACCTCATCCACCCCGAACTCGCCGAGCCGCATGTGCCTTGGATGGCAGTCCATGCACTCGGCACCAGCCCCGCTTGGTGCAAGCCCGAAATAGCCGCTCACGACATCGGTCGGCGCATGGAACGTGCTCACACCGGTTATGTTGTGGCACGGCTCGATGCAGTTCACAGCCATGCATTCGGCTGCCTTGCCATGGCTCAGCTTGTGGATCATGGTCTGCGACTGGTACGGGAACGTGCCGCCCTCTGCATGACAGTCGAAGCAGTATCCCCGGTATGCGGTCTCCTCGCTTGCATTAAGGTGCCGTGCGAGACTTTTGCTGTGCAGGTCATCGTCCCTGCCTGAGACATTGTGGCACTTTGCGCAGACAAGCGTCTCGTCGATCATTGTCGTGTCCACCTTCTCATCTGGCGCACCCGGATAATGCGTCTTGATCTGCCCTGGCGTTCCGTACTTCCGGGCAGCGTCAGCACTGGTGTGACAATCCTTGCATGTCCGCTCCGGCGGGATCACCAGTTCCCTGTCATGGAACGTCCCTACCTGTCCGTGGCAGTCCTCGCATGACCCGGCTTTGTCGTGAGTAAAGACCTGTGACGCGCTCCCGAAGTCAGCTCCGCCCAAAACGTCCTGATGGCAGATCGAGCAGTTATCAGTTGCAGGGAGCACATCGCGGGATGCGTAATGGGATGCAACGGCTTCAACAGACATCTCAGGTATCCGGTCGTGATCAGCGGTTCCGTTGAGGTGGCATTCGACGCATTCGACCCTTATACTGATTCCCGCCGTGCTGCCGCCCTTGTAGAAGTGCTCGTAAATTGCAGGCGCATCAAAGCCGCCTGCCCGGTGGCATGTGACGCACGGCAGCGGGTTCCAGTACTCGTCAGGGTGATCGGCAGGCTCGATGCCGTCGCTTGTCAGGTTGCTGTGACACGCCCAGCACGCACGGTTGGCAAGGCTTGTCATCGTTGCGTTGTATGTGGCATTGCTGTTGAGACCCGCGTGAACCGACTGTCCAAATGCGGTCTCGTTGATCTGGACATCAGGCGGCGCAAGCCCACCGATCTGGTGGCAGCCAAGACAGTCGCCGCCGAACCCGCCGTGCAGGAGTGAACGTACATGAAACGTGGCAGGCTCGCCGCCAAGCGTCATGTATGCGCCCTCCGGCATCTCGCTTAAGTTATACACGCCAAACGTCCGGCTCGCATCAGCCACCCAGAGATCCGGCGAGATGAACGTCACGTCCTCAATCTGGACGATCTCGGTTCCATTCTCCGCAGCCGGTGCGAGCGGCGCGGCTGCAATCATGAACCCCATGATGAGTGTGAGTGATACGATGAGATTTATACTGGATGGTACGGATAAGTGAATGGCACGAATGGTGTTATTGAATCCATCCCCTCTTGCCATTCGTGTCTTATCTGATACAACGCGAGATCCGGGCTCTTTGATATCCTGGAGACTTTTTATTATCTTCCGGAAGTGGGCTTCGGAAAACCACAGAGCGCACAGAGTACACAGAGAAAACAGCAACTCTCTGTGCCCTCTGCGTCCTCTGTGGTTAATCTTCTTTGTCATAACCCATCCGCCCAGAAGAAATTAAAAAGCCACTCATTCTTTGCGTTCCTCTGATATAACGCGAATTGTCAGAGAACTGAGATTTAATCATCCCCGAAACACCCTCCCGACCCGCACCTGAAACACGGTCACATCATTGATTACGTGCCCTTTGCGGTCACGTATCGTGCTATTGTACATAAACACTCCGCCTTCGTGCACAACCTCGCTATGCAGAACGATCTCATCACGTCTGAGTTCGAGACGTGCTTTTCTGCCCTTCAGATCAACTTCCATGACCGTGAGCGTATATCTATGTCCAAGATCCCACGCATGCCCGACCCGCAGTATCCTGTGCTCTCGTTCCATGAAATTGACCGGGAGCCTGCCGATCGTCACGTCCTCGCCGTCGTTCCGGAGCACAAGGTACTCGTCGCCATCATCCACCCCGTATCGGTATCCGGCGATGTGACATGCGTAGCAGTCCACATCCTCGGTCTCGATGTGGATTCTGGATGCAAGAACCGTGCCATCAAAGATGACAACGCCCCAGAGACCGGCGGCAAAGATATCGATGACTGTCAGGTTGCAGATCGTTGCATTTCCGCTCTCTGCAAGCCCTTTTATCTCGTACTCGAAGCTATCCCCAACAGTCACCAGTTCATCCTTCACCACCGCGCCCTGATGCGTCAGGTTGATCCGGACGCAACTTCCTGACGAGCTGATCGGTCCCACCACGATCTCGTACTCGTTCTTGAGTTTCCAGACTCTTCCTGTGAGGAGCACTTTCTTTGTGGTCTCGTGTCTCGTAAAGTTCCTTGGATCATTGGCACCTCCCCACTTTGTTCCGATGTCTTCGTTTTCATGACACCCGACACATTCGGCTGTGTCAAATGTCAGATGAGCGCCATAATGCGCTGCCATCGCATCATCGTTGCCCGTATTGACGCCTGCTCCGCCGAGACCGGGCGGAAGGGTAATATCGTTCACGTGGCAGGCGGCGCAGCTTGCGTTCGTCCACACGTCGGCACCAGAGGCGGTACCGCGTGGGATATGCTCGGCAACCGGTGGCGCATTGTACGATATCTCGGTTACGTGGCAGGAGGTGCACGGGTTTGCAAAGCACTCGCCGCTCTTCGGATGTTTTTGGATGAACTCGATTTTAAGATCGAAGCGCGTTGCTGTGCTTATGTTTGAGATGCAGGCTACCCAGCTTCCGGTGGCAGGATTTGTGATCGAATAGCGTATGAAAGTTCCGTTTTCGGTGTAATCGATGTCCGGATCGGTTGCTGCTGTGGATGGATTGATCCCGGTTCCGTTTGCATCCAGTGTCAGGTTGAGGCTTCCGGATACCCAGTTTAGTGTCACATTCAGCCGCTTAACGCCGCCTGCCACGTCAAAGGAGCGGTTGTACGCGGTGCCAGCACCAAGGCTTCCGTCAACGTTAACCGGCAGCGGCGCATGGCAGTCAGTGCAGTTGATGTCTCTGTGGATGCCGGTTGAGAATGCAGTGTTGTCAATGAACCACGACATCTGGTCGTTGCCGTGGCAGGCGGTGTTCATGCAGAACGAATTGTCACCCGGAGTCATCATTGGAGCGCTTAACACCGCGTCATGAATCCTGCCTGAGCCGTGGCAGTCGGTGCAGTTTGCGCTGTAGCCGCCGCCGTGCGTGATGTTTGTGTTGTTTGCGTCATTGAAGGTGTCAGCGAACATGTTCGTCTCGTTGCAGTGGCAGTACGAGCAGTTGGTGACAGAGTCCTCGACCATACCAGTGCGGTTCCTGCCGTAGTGAGAGATGAAATTCATGGGAGTCGGGTTTTTGATATATGCAGCAGGCGGCATACCCTCGACCAGTGACCTGTTGTGGCAGATCGTACAATTAGCAATCGCTGCGTTCGTTGTTATGTCGGTTCCGTTCGGCTGATGCTCGGTCACCTGCCGCAGGCTATCGCTCAAATTGTCTCTGTTCTGCGGGCTTGCGCTGTCGTGACAGTCCTCGCAGTCGGGCTTGATCTTGTAATGTTTTGGATCGTACAGCTGCTGCCCGTAGTCATTGTGACATCCCCAGCAGACCATGGAAATCTGTGAGTAGTTGCTGGCATTGAAATCTCCGGTGAGATTGTGATGCACACTATCGAAGAAACCATTCTTACTGATTACTGGCAGACCGGCAGTTACGTTTGTGCCACCTTCTAAGTGGCAGTCAGTGCAGTTCCCGCCTGCTGCTGCCTCGGGCTCGAAATGCGGGTCCGCATGGCAGGACATGCAATCCGTATATCCCATCTCGTAATAATCCGGCATGGTATGTCCGCCAGGTCGCTGTATATGACAAAAAGTGCAGTTCCTGATTGAAATATCATGGAACGAATCATGACATAACCTGCAGGTAACGTCATCCTTACCATCGCTATTATAATCAGTATGGGTATATGATAATCCCTGATTATCCCATGAAGGTATATATTTAGAGGTCCTGGCTCCTGCTAAACTTCCGCTTGCATCAGGATTGTGGCATTCACTGCAGTTCCATGGTATATGAATAACCGGTTTTTGCCGGATCGGATGGCTTGAAGTTATTGTATATTTAAAAGTACCCGGTGACCGTGGGAATACCCTGACAATCCATATACCGCTTCGGGGAGACGAATCAAAAGTAACACCGTAGAATTTATCACCTGAGGGGTAATATATTTTTGATCCGGATGCGAATGTAGCAGTTCCATTGACGCTGGGTACACAATAGGTGCCATCCCACGGGTCAGCAGTGTTTAAATCCTGAAGACCGCTGGCATCGTCTATCGGTCCGATAAGTGAGAGATATATTTTATATTCATCGTCATC
>JAUWHQ010000200.1 GCA_030605805.1 Methanosarcinales archaeon
CCCCTTCGCGTCTTTGCGCCTTTCTCGTTAAATTGGAGAATAAAAACGCAAAGACGCGAGGGCGCAAGGACGAGAAAGATCGAATAAACCTCTTGATTGGCTATCATGTTGTATGTGCCCCGGTCTTGTGTATTCATGGTCAAATTGGCAATTGCAAAAGTCGCAGTTTATGTCGGTGATGAGTATAAGTCACGGTTTTTGATTCCGACCATATCCTAATTAATAGATCAGCAACAAAGATAGAGGCAACATGGCGCAGCAGACACCACCCATCGCAGAAAAACTTGCGGAAAGCCAGAAATCGATCAGCATAGCAGAGTTTTTTGAAAAAAACAAGCAGATGCTCGGATTCGATTCGCTGCAGCGATCGTTGATCACCACGATCAAGGAAGCGGTGGATAATGCGCTCGATGCGTGCGAGGAGGCAGAAATCCTGCCCGATCTCTTCATCGAGATAAAGCCGTCCCAATCAAGCTCGAACCTTGTTGTGGTCGTCGAGGACAACGGTCCGGGCATCGTCAGGGATCAGATTCCGAAAGTCTTTGCAAAATTGCTGTACGGCTCCCGTTTCCATACCATCAAACAATCCAGGGGGCAGCAGGGCATCGGAATCAGTGCTTCAGTGCTGTACGGTCAGCTCAGTACAGGAAAGCCGACAAAGATCATCTCGAAGATCGATCCTGGCGAGCCAGCGCATTACTGCGAATTGATCATCAATACAAGCAAGAACGAGCCAGAGATCCTTGAAGAAATGATCGTTGACTGGGATCCTCCGCACGGCACCAGAATCGAACTCGAACTTGCCGGGGCTTATGTGAAGGGAAGGCGCCAGTCTGTGCTCGAATACCTGCGAAACACCGCAATCGTGAACCCGCATGCAAGAATCACGCTGGTAGATCCTGATGGCGAATATACTACATTCAACCGGGCGACCGATCTGCTTCCTGAGCAACCAAAGGAGATTAAACCTCATCCAGCCGGCATAGAACTCGGCACGCTGGCAAAGATGCTGAGATATACCGACAAACAGCGATTATCAGCGTTTCTGAAGGATTCCTTCTCCAGAATCGGGGCTGTGACCGCTGAAGAGATATGTACGCACGCAAAACTGAAGCCCGCAGCCGATCCGAGAAAACTTACGCACGAGGAGGTTGAACGGCTGCTCAAGGCTTTCAGACACGTAAAGATCGGGTCTCCACCGACCGATTGCCTATCACCGATTTCGGAGGATCTTATTTACAAGGGAGTCGAAAAAGAATACACCATCGACTTTATAGCTACGGTAAAACGCTCGCCTGCCGTGTATACGGGAAGTCCGTTCCTCATCGAGGCTGCAATCGCTTATGGCGGCGATCTTCCTGCTGACGGCAGGGTAGAGATCCTGCGGTTCGCAAACCGGGTGCCTCTGCTGTACCAGCAGGGCGCATGTGCGATCACGCACGCCATCGAGCGCATAAACTGGAAATACTACGGATTGTCGCAGCCGGGCGGGTTCCCTGCCGGACCATGTGCGATTCTGGTGCATGTTGCGTCAACCAACGTGCCATTCACCTCTGAATCGAAGAATGCGATCGCTGACGTCCCTGAAATTCTGGACGAGGTCGAAAACGGGGTGCGGGCGATTGCGAGCAAGATGAGGAGATATCTTGGGAGGCGGGACACACTTTCAAAGCGCAAAGAGAAGGAGAATCTCATCAGAAAAGTGATTCCAAGGCTTGCAATCAAGGTTTCCGATATCCTTGACCTGGACCCCCCAAATATCAATCCGGTCGTTGCAAGAATCATGGGAAATCTCCTTGTGGACCGTTTGATCGGAAGGAACGCGGATGGACTTAATGTTGAGATACGGATCGAGAATCATACCGGGACTGCGCATTCATTTAAACTGCATGATTTTATTCCTTATGAGATTAAAAGTGCAGAACCGTCGCCTCGTATGGCGGCAGTCGGGGACCGGTTCGATTATCTCTGGGAAGTGTCACTCCGCCCCGGAGAGGACGTGCATCTACGATATGTCATCGATGGTAAGGATAGCACCGGTGAAGAGAACATCTCGCTTCCGGAACCGGTGGTTGAGGGTGTGTCTGCCGAACTGGTCACCGGCGCCAGAGCGATTGCGTGAACGCTCCCTTTTCGCGCGAAACAGATATAAGAAACGCATATAAGAATGGATGGCATCCCACCACACATCTGCCCCGCATGGCACGATGCGGATGATTTAAATATGCACAGGTTCATAAAATGATAATCAAAATAAAAGCGTTCGCAAGGTTCGGAGAATTCCTTGGAAAGGAATTCGATCTCGAACTGGATAGTAGAAGTGACATAGATGGCATGCTTTCCGTGCTGTGCGCATCACGGGACGCATACGATCTGATATTCGACGAATCCGGCAGGATCAGGGAGTATGTGAACATACTAAAAAGGGGACGCCATATCCAGTCGCTGGACGGGATCAGGACCGTGCTTGAGGATGGCGACGAGATTGCGATATTTCCCCCGGTAGCAGGTGGTTGAATGATTGCGATTACAGAAGAGGATTTTAACATCGATAAGATACTGAAAGATGCGAAGCACCCGGATAACGGCGCAATCGTTACGTTTCTGGGCATTGTGCGGGATGATGGGATCGTTGGCATGGAGATAGAAGCATACACCGATCTTGCCCTGCAAGAACTCGACAAAATAGAAGAAGAGGCGTTGGAACGGTTTGATATACGATCTCTTGACGTCATCCACCGCACGGGCACGCTATCGGTCAGCGATAACATACTACTCATCGTGTGCGGCGCTCCGCACAGGAAGGATGCGTTTGCTGCGTGTGAATATATGATAGACGAACTAAAGAAACGGGTGCCTGTGTGGAAGAAAGAGCTATACAAGGACGGGGCTGGCGGAAAATGGGTCGGAGAGGGGACAGAGTGAGTATCTGCCGGTGTTCAGCGATCCTTGTGGAAAACGGTGAACTGACCGAGACGGCTGGCGACGTCTGCGTCGAGGAAACGTTTCGTCTGTATCTGAACGATCGATTCCTTGCCGAGATGGTCGCAAGTCCCAACCAGCTCGAAGAACTGGGAGCAGGTCATATCATCTGCGAGGGGCTGGCATCTGGGATTTCCGGAATTTCTGATGCGTATGTGTCAGGAAATGAGATTCACGTCTCTGCATCAGAAGTAAACGGACCGAGAAGGTCGGATTCTTGTGTAACGATTAGCAAGGAAGATGTTTTTGATATCATGAGTGCAACCACGTCTGAAACATGGAAGAAGACCGGAGGAGCACACTGTTCGGTCCTTTTCTCTGATAAAAAACTGGTTGCAAAAAGTGAAGATGTGGGACGGCACAATACTGTCGATAAGGTCGTTGGATATGCCGTTTTAAACAATATCGATCTGTCTGCATGTGTCCTCGGCTGCACTGGCAGGCAGCCGGCAGCGATGGTGTCAAAAGCCGCCAACGCCGGCATCCCGATCGTGGTATCGAGATCCGCATCGACCGATAAGGGAATTATTACTGCAGATATGGCAGGGATTACGCTGATATGCTTTGCAAGAGAAGATAGATTCACGATTTATACCCATTCCCGCAGGATATGCTAAATATGCAAGGAGAGAACGAATCGCGAAGATATGAGCGGCAGATGCTGGTATTCGGGGAAGACGGGCAGGAGAAGATCGGGGATGCGAAGGTCTTCATCGCGGGCGCGGGCGGGCTCGGCTCCCTGGTATCGATGCACCTTGCAGCCGCAGGCGTTGGCAGGATCGGGATCGTGGATCATGATACTGTCGATATAACCAACCTGAACAGGCAGTTACTGCACTGGACTGCCGATGTGGGACGACTAAAAACGGTTTCTGCCAGAGAGAAGCTTGCAGAGATGAATCCAGGGGTTGAAATAGATACCGTGTCTGAAAAGATCGATGAAAATAACGTTTTCGAGCTTGTGCAAGATTATGATCTGATCGTTGACGCAATGGATAACTTTCATGCGAGATATCTGCTGAATAAGGCAGCCGTGGCAGGAAATGTTCCGTTGTTTCATGGAGCGGTTCACGGGTTTGACGGGCAGGTCACGACGGTAATTCCAAAAAAAACTCCATGTCTGCGCTGCATATTTCCGGAAAATCTTCCAAAAACGATCATTCCAGCCATCGGTGCGACATGCGGGGTTATAGCCAGTGTTCAGGTGACAGAGGTCCTGAAGTACCTCACAGGCATCGGCACACTCGCAGCGAACAGACTGCTTATCTGGGATGGATTGAATATGGTGATGAACGAGATACCACTGGAGCGAAACCCGAAATGCAGAGATTGCGGAGATGACTCGATTGAATAACGCGCTATTATTACTGGGATGCCCTGAACTGCCGGTTCAGACCGGCATCGCACTGTATCTTGCAAATAAACTCGCCAAGAAGGATGTTGGTGTGACCATCGCCGGAACAATGTCTGCGATCAATCTGATAAAAGTATCCGACCCGGAGGGGAATTATGCGAAGAAGATGATCGATCTGGACCGGTGCATAGAAAATCTTGCTGAAAAGCGGATGGATTTCGATAGCTGTTTCGTATTCATCCACAACGACGCCGGAATATCGTATCTTACCACGATGCGGAGTATATCAGACGCTGATCTCTCTGCGATCGTTTTTGGGAGCGACGCGGAGCTGCTTGCATCGATGATCGGGGTTGAATGCGAAAAGATCGTGGCAAAAACCGCTCATAACCCAATTCCACTGAAGAAGAAGATCGATGAGGTGCTATGATGGGCTGCATCGAAGAGATGAACTATGAGATCATTCTTAAGAACACGTCGTTTAAAGAGTGCAGGGAATTTGTTGAAAAGAATTTCAAGGAGATTTATAAGGTCAAGCCGGGATATAAGATGTTCAATGTCTATTTGATCGGAGTTCCCCCGGTTATGATCGGAGTCGACGGAGATCACGTAGTCTTCCCATATACCAAACCATGTTACGGTACGTTTCTGCTGCGGATACGTGGAGAAGAGGAGATTGCGTTGCTCAGGAAAGGAGGAGGTACGTGATGGTGGGGACGCCCGACAGATGTCTCACTTACACAGTATCTCCGAATCCGCGAGAATTCACAAGAACATCGAGAGCACACAGACTAAACCCCCCCTTCCATTCCGAGAAGAAAACTGCTATGAGGTGGACATACCGCCATTGAACCCCGCATGTTGTTCCAATGGCATAACAACGCGATAGCTCCCTGTTGTCTATCCGTTCGCCCTCGCAGATTTCCTCTCTGCCCGCGCAACCCGTTCGTTGCTCATC